>JBJTJU010000229.1:0-2461 GCA_046096165.1 Phycisphaerales bacterium
TACTGCTACGAGGAGGACGACTACATGCTGGTCGTCAACGCCTCCAACCGCCTGAAGCTGATGGACTGGTTCCGCGGCATCAAGGAGCGCGAGAACATGACCTTCTCCATGGAGGACGTCACCGCCTCCACGGCGATGGCCGCCATCCAGGGCCCCAAGGTGATCGAGATGGTCGGCACCATGAGCCGCGAGATCCCCACGCTGAAGCGCTACCGCTTCGCGGAGAAGAGCCTGATGGTGGCCAAGCTCACCGTCAGCCGCACGGGCTACACGGGCGAGGACGGGGTGGAGCTCGTCATGGGCGCGACGGTGGCACGCTTCGTGCTGCCGATGCTGCTTCGCGAGAAGGAGGGCGTGGCCGCGTCGGTGCGCCCGGCCGGCCTCGGCGCGCGCGACACGCTGCGCACCGAGGCATCGATGCCCCTCTACGGACACGAGATCTCCGAGGAGATCGACCCGCTGAGCGCGGGGCTCGGCTTCGCGGTGAAGCTCGACAAGGGCGGCGACTCGGGCGAGCCCGGCTTCATCGGCCAGGAGGCGCTGCAGCGCATCTCGAAGGAAGGCACCAAGCACCGCCTCGTCGGCTTCGAGGTGGAGGGCCGGCGCGCGGCGCGCCAGGGGATGGGCATCCACCGCGGCGGCGAGCACGTCGGCCACGTGACGAGCGGCTGCCTGAGCCCGACCCTCGACAAGGTCATCGCGATGGGCTTCGTGCCCACGGAGCTGTCCGCCGAGGGCACCGAGTTCGAGATCGACCTCGGCAAGGCCCGCACGGCCGCCAAGGTCGTCAGGATGCCGTTCTACAACCCGGTGCGCGGGGGCTGAGCCGCCGCGGAATCAGGCGTCCGCGGGGGGCTGCGGCTTGCGCTTGCGGCCCGGGCGGCGGCGTTCCGTGGTCTCCGCCGGCTGGTTCTCGCGGAAGAACCGCGACGGCTTGTCGTCCACCATCTGCTGGTGGAGCTTCTTCAGCGCCTCGACCTCGATCTGCCGCACGCGCTCGCGCGTGAGCCCGACCTCCTGGCCGATCTCCTTCAGGGTCAGCGGCTCGCGGCCCTCCAGGCCGAAGCGCAGGCGAAGCACCTTGGCGTCGCGCTCGTCGATCGACTCCAGCAGCTTGGTGATGAGCTTCAGGTCCTCGCGCTGCTCGACGTGCTGCTCGGGCGCCTTCTGGCGCGTGTCCTCGAAGATGTCGCCGAGGTCGGCGGCCTCGCCGTCCTCCTTGGCGGGCGCCTGGCTCGGTGCGTGGTAGGCCTTCACCGCGCGGCGCACGATGAGGAGCTTCTTGAGCGGCAGGCCCATCGCGTCGGCCAGCTCCTGCATGGTGGGCTGGCGGCCGAGTTCCTCCTCCATGCGGCGCGTGGTCTGCTTCCAGCGCGCGATGAGGTCGACCATGTAGGCCGGGATGTGGATGGGCTGCAGCGCGTTGATCAGCGTGCGCTTGATCGCCTGCTTGATCCACCAGCTCGCGTAGGTGCTGAAGCGGGCGCCCTGCGCGGGATCGAAGCCCTCGACGGCCTTGATGAGGCCGATGTTCCCCTCCTCGATCAGGTCGGAGAGCGGCAGGCCCCGGTGCGCGTAGTTCTTCGAGATCGAGACCACCAGGCGCAGGTTCGCGGTGATCATCCGCTCCTTGGCCTCGGGGCACTCGTCGTTGATGATTTGCCAGCCGAGCTCCTTCTCCTCCGCGGCAGTGAGGAGGTCGACCTCCTTCAGCTCCCGCAGGTACAGCTGCAGCTCGTTCTGGACACCGGGTCGCGCCATACATCCTCGCGATCAGCGCACCTATGGGGTCGTGGGCCACGCGCCCTCGTCCCGCGGTCGCATCCTACGCAGGTCTTCGTCGAACGCAACCGACGACTTTGGCAGGTGCGGCCGGGGATGCGGCAGTTCCCGGGCGCGTCGACCGGCAGCGACGGAGCAGCCGGAACAGCCGGACCGATGCACGGGCCCTCGGACCGCCGTGGCCGGGAAACAACGCGGCCACGGCGGCCGGACCGCGAATCCGACGGCTTCGCCCCCGGGGCCGGGCGATGCCGGGCGGCGTCATTCGTGCCGGGCGGCGAGTTCGAGGAACGCGGCCGCCAGCTGCGGCCCGCCGAGCGCCGGAGCGATGGCGCGCAGCCGCGCGACCCGAGGGCCGATGGCGTCCGTCGAGCGCCCGACGCGGTCGAGGATCTGCAGGCGCCGCAGGTGCGCGAGCCACCACGTCGCCGACCGTTCCTGCGCGGCGCGGCCGATGCGGTCATAGAGGCCCATGGCCTCGGCGAGCCCGTCGTTGCCGCCGCCCCAGAGTGCCTCGGCGAGGGCGAGCATCAGGTCCATCCGCTCGCCGCGCGCCGCGATCGCGCGCCGCGCCACCGCGACCGCGGCCTCGGCGCGGCCCGCGGCGACCAGCGCGCGCGCGAGCACCTCGTCGCGCTCGGGCGTGGTCGGCGCCATGCGCATCACGGACCCCGCCATC
>JBJTJU010000230.1:0-7191 GCA_046096165.1 Phycisphaerales bacterium
CCCGAGCGGAGCGGGCGCTGGGCTTCCAGCCCCTCGGCCATCACCAGCAGCTCGATGGCGATGACGTCGGTGGCCAGCCGCACGGCGGCGCGCAGGTGGTTGGCGCTGGTGGCGCCCATCGAGTTGATGTCCTCGATGCCCGCGCTCGTGGGCACGTTGTGCGCGCTGGCCGGGTGCGCCAGCACCTGCAGCTCGTTGCAGCAGGCGGCGGCGGCGTACTGGGCGATCATCAGGCCGCTCTCGGTGCCGGGGTTCGCGGCGAGGTACGGCTTCACCGGGTTGTGCGCGTCGTGGCCGGCAAGGATCCAGAACGTGCGCCGCTCGCTGATGGCGGCAAGCGGCACGATCGCCATCTTCGCCGCGTCGAGCGCGAGCGCGAGCGGCATGCCGTGGAAGTTGCCGCCCGAGACGATGTCGGTGGCGGCGCCATCGGCGAAGACCAGCGGGTTGTCGGTGACGCCGCCGAGCTCGCGTTCCACCACGCCGCGCGCGAAGCCGATCATGTCGCGCGCGGCACCGAGCACCTGCGGCGCGCAGCGGAACGAGTAGGGGTCCTGCACGCGCGGGTCGTTCTCTCGGTGCGCGGCGAGCACCTGGCTGCCGGCAAGCAGCGTGCGCAGCTCGGCGGCCACCTCGGCCTGCCCGGGCTGGTTGCGCGCCGCGTGGATGCGCGCATCGAGGAACGCGTCGGTCGCACGGCACGCGTCGATCGCGAGCGCCGTCGCGCCGGTGGCGACGTGCACCAGGCGCGCAAGGTCGTGCATGGCGAGCGCCCCGACCGCGCACATGAGGTGCGTGCCGTTGATGAGCGCGAGCCCTTCCTTGGCGGCAAGCGCCACGGGCCGCAATCCCGCGGCCGCCAGCGCATCGCCCCCCGGCATGCGCCGCCCCGCGTGCATGGCCTCGCCCTCGCCGATCAGGACGAGCGCCAGGTGCGCAAGCGGTGCCAGGTCGCCGCTTGCACCGACCGACCCGCGGCTCGGCACCACCGGCACCACGCCCGCGGCAAGCATCGCCAGCACCAGTTCGACCACCTCCGGACGCACGGCGCTGCGCCCACGCGCGAGGCTCGCAGCGAGCACCAGCATCATCGCCCGCACCACCTCGGCGTCGAGCGGGTCGCCGACGCCGGCCGCGTGGCTTCGGATCAGGTTCACCTGCAGCGCGGCCAGGTCGCCGGCCGGGATGCGCACGCGCGAGAGCGACCCGAACCCCGTGTTGATGCCGTAGAGCGCCTCGCCGCCGGCCGTGCGCCGCTCGAGCGCCGCGCGCGAGGCCTGCATCGCCGTCCGCGCGGACGGTGCGAGCGCCGCGCCGCGGCCGGCGCGCGCGACGTCGACCACCTCGGCGATCGTGAGCGGCCGTCCATCGAGGACCACGGGTTCGCGACGTTCGGGAGCGGAAGCCATCGCCGCCACGATACGGCCGCTTGCGCGCCTCCGCCGCCGCGGGTACGACTCGCCCCATGCAGCACCCGGTCGCGCGCTATGCGGTCCTCGTCCTCGGCGTCGCCGCGTGCATCCTGCTCGCCTTGCCGGTGCTGCCGTGGCTCACGAGCGCGCGCGGCGTGGCGGGCCCCGGCGCATCCGACGCGGCGCATCCGGTGCCGGCCGCAGTGGCGATGGTGCTTGGGGCCGCGGCGTTCACGGCGGTGGCGTGCGTCGTCGGACGGCTCATCAACGCCGCGGTGGGGCTCTTCGTCCTCGGATGCGGGCTGGCGGTCGTCGCCGGCCGCACCGGGACGGTGGTCGACGCGGCCTTCGACGGCGACACCCTCATGCCGCTTGCCTGCGAGACGCTCGCCTGGGGCGCGGCGGTGCTTGGCATGTCGATGGTGGTGTTCAAGGTGTCCGGCCCGCTCATCGACCTGCCCGCGCGCAAGCAGGGCGGCCCGTTCGTGGCCGAGGTGTTCAACGCCGATGCGTGGCGCGGCGTCATCGCGGCCGCGGCGGCGGTGGCGGTGGCGTGGCTCCTCCTGCGCAACGAGACGAAGGGGCAGGCGATCGGGGTCGTCGCGGTCGGGGGCGTCGCGGCGGCGTACCTGGCACGGCGCGTCCAGCAGGACACGCAGCCCATCCTCCTGATGGCGCTGCCGGTCATCGCCTTCGGCATCGCGCAGGCGATCGTGGCGGCCTCGAGCGTGGTTCCGCTTGACCGCCTCGTGGCGCAGCGCGCGCTGCCGGGCTGGTCGATGGCGATGCCGCTCGACGTGGTGGCGGGCACCTTGATCGGCGTGCCGATCGGCCTGGGCTGGTCGAAGCCCTCCGACGGCAGCGACTGACCGGGCCCGCCGCGGCGGGCTGCGTACACTCGCCCGGATGCCACTGCTCGTCACCGGCACCATCGGAATCGACACGCTCCACACCCCGACCGGCGAGGCCTCCGGCGTCCTCGGCGGAAGCTGCGCGTACTTCGCCGCCGCCGCGTGCCAGCTCGGCCCCGTGCGCGTCGTCGGCGCGGTGGGCGGCGACTGGCCCGAGGCGCACGAGCGCCAGCTGCGCGGCTTCCGCAACGTCTGCCTCGACGGCCTGGAGCGCCGCGCCAACAGCCAGACCTTCGCCTGGGGCGGCCGCTACTTCGAGAACATGAACCGGCGCGAGACGCTCTTCACGCGCCTGGGGGTGCTGGAGGAGGCGCCGCCGAAGGTGCCGGCCAAGTACCTCGACAGCGCGACGGTGTTCCTGGCGAACACGCACCCCCTGGTGCAGCTCGACACGCTGAAGCAGTTCCCGAAGCGTCCCTTCGCCGTGTGCGACACGATGGACCTCTGGATCAACATCGCGCGCCCCGAGCTGATGCAGCTCCTGTCCGAGGTGGACGGCGTGATCATGAACGACGAGGAGGCGATGCAGCTCACCGACTGCCGCAATCCCGTCACCGCGGGCCGCAAGGTGCTTGCGAACGGCCCGCGCCACTTCGTGGTGGTGAAGAAGGGCGAGCACGGCGCGATCCTCATCCACCGCGACGGCGTGGCGAGCGTCCCCGCCTACCCGGCCGACGAGGCGCAGGTGATCGACCCAACCGGCGCCGGCGACACCTTCGCCGGCGGCTTCATGGCGCACGTGGCGCGCAGCGGCCAGCGCGACTTCCAGGCGCTGCGCCACGCGATGGCGTGGGGCACGGTGCTTGCGAGCTTCACCATCGAGGCGTTCGGGCTCGAGCGCCTCGCGCGGCTCGACGCGGGGCAGGTCAACGACCGCTTCCGCGCCTACCGCGACATGACCGCCTTCGACCTCCACCGCTAGGAGCCATCCATGGACGTCCGTCGTGCCTTCCTCGTGCGGCTGCCGTCAGGGGCCGCGATCACGCTGTCGGCCGCGATCGCCGCGGTCGGTGCCTCGGGCGCCGCGCACGGCCAGTGGGCGCCGCTCGACCAGCTGCCCGGCAGCGAGCAGGTCAAGGGCATCAAGGCGCCGGGTGCCGGCGCGGGCCGCGTGTCCGAGGTGCGCTGGGACATGGACGCGCGCAAGGCGTGGTTCCAGTACGCGGGCGGCTGGAAGTGGGTGTCGCTCGACGGCGGCGCGGTGCAGGAAGGGGGCGAGCCGCCGGCCGCGACGCCCGCGGAGAAGGGCTACCGCCCGGCGCGCGGCGGGCGCGCCAAGCAGGCCACCGAGGTGACGAGCCCCGACGGCGCGTGGACCGCGGTCTTCAAGGACTGCAACGTCCTGCTGCGCCCCAAGGAGGGCGAGCCCGTCGCGGTGACCACCGAGGGGGCCGGCAAGCGCTGGTTCGGCAGCGCCGACTGGGTCTACGGCGAGGAGCTCGACCAGAACACGGCCATGTGGTGGTCGCCGGACTCGAAGCGCATCGCCTACTACGACTTCGACGAGTCGCCGGTGAGGGACTACTACCTGCTGGCCGGGCTCTCGGGCCTGCGCACGCGGCCGGTCTCGGGCGGGTACCCGAAGCCCGGCGAGCCGAACCCGGTGGCGCGCCTGGAGATCCACGACCTGGCCGCGAAGACGCGCACCACGGTGGACGTCGGCCCGTCGACCGACCAGTACGTCTACGGCGTGCGCTGGTCTCCGAAGGGCGATGCGCTCCTCTGGTTCCGCGCGCCGCGGCGCCAGGACACGGTGGAGCTGATGGTGACCGACCCGGCCACCGGCAGCTCGCGCGCCCTCATCACCGAGACGCAGCCGTCGTGGCAGGAGAACGCGCCGACCATCCGCTTCCTGGAGGACGGCCGCCGGTTCCTGTGGGAATCGGAGTCGAACGGCTTCTCCAACTGGGAGCTGTGGGACCTCGAGAAGGGGCGCCTCGCGCGCCTGACCGACGACCCGTGGGTGGCCGAGTCGATCGTCGACGTGGACGAGGCGGCCGGCTGGGTCTACTACTCGGCGCGCTCGAGCCCGACCGCGATCTGCTCGCAGCTGCACCGCGCCAAGCTCGACGGCTCCGCGCGCGAGCGCCTGACCTCCGGCGACCTGCACCACTCGTCGTTCCACGTGGCGCCGGACCACTCGTGCTTCGTGTCCACGTGCGAATTCGTCGACGTGCCGCCCTCGGCGTCGCTGCGCGCGATGGACGGGCGCGAGCTGGCCCCGCTCACGAAGCCGGTCCCGGAGGCGTTCGCGAAGCAGGGGCTCGTGCCGCCCGAGTTCATCCGCTGCATGGCCGCCGACGGCAAGACCGAGCTCTACGGCATCCTGTGGAAGCCGCCCGGGTTCGACCCGGCCAAGCGCTATCCGCTGGTGATCGATGCGTACGGCGGGCCGCTCATCGCGACGGTGTCACCGCGCTTCGGCGGCGTCGATCCGGACGTCGGGCGCGGCGTCCTGGTGGCGCGCGTCGACAACCGCGGCACCCCTGGGCGCGGCAAGGCGTTCGAGTCGGCCACGTACATGGCACTCGGCGGCCCGGACGTCGACGACCAGGTGGCGTTCGTCCAGGAACTGGCGAAGCGCCCGTACGTGGATGCCGACCGCGTGGCGATCTGCGGCCACAGCTACGGCGGCTACATGTCGCTGATGGCGGCGATTCGGCACCCGGAGACCTTCCAGGTGGCCGTCGCCGGGGCGCCCCCGACCGACTGGCGGCAGTACGACACCATCTACACCGAGCGCGTCATGCGCACCCCGCAGGAGAACGAGGCGGGCTACGACGCCGGCAGCGCGGTGAAGCTCGCGGAGAAGCTGAAGGGCAGGGTGCTCCTGCTGCACGGCATGATGGACGACAACGTGCACGTGGCGAACACGTTCGCGCTGGCCGATGCGTGGCAGTCGCGGAACGTTCCCTTCGAGATGCAGCTCTTCCCGACCGCCGACCACGGGATCGGCAGCCCCGCCTACGAGAGCGCCAAGTGGAGCTTCATCCTGCGCAACTTCGGAATGTGGTCCCAGCCGCCCGTCGGCGGCCGATGATGGCCGGGTGAGCGCCGTCCGCATGCCGCTACCCCCGGACCGAAGCCACGTCCGAACCGAGGCACGGAACCCCGCCTCCGAGGGCCTCGACCGCCTCGACGCCGCGGGCATCGCCGCGCTCATGGCCGAGGACCACCGCGCCGTGGCCGAGGCCGTGGCCGCCGCGGCCCCCGCGATCGGCGCGCTCGTCGAGAGGATGGTGCCGACGTTCGCGCAGGGCGGGCGGCTCGTCTACTTCGGCGCCGGCACCAGCGGCCGGCTCGGCGTGCTGGATGCCAGCGAATGCCCGCCGACCTTCATGAGCGAGCCGGGGCAGGTGGTCGGCGTGATCGCGGGCGGCGACGCCGCGCTGCGTCGCTCGAGCGAGGGCCGCGAGGACGAGTGGGACGGCGCGCGCGCGGAGATCGAGCGCCTGGCGATCGGGCCGCTCGACACGGTGGTGGGGATCGCGGCCGGCGGCACCACGCCCTACCCGCGCGGCGCGGTGCGCCTGGCGAAGGCACGCGGCGCGACGACGGCGTTCGTCGCGTGCGTGCCGATGGAATCGCCGGAAGGGTGCGACCACCTCATCGTCCTGGACACCGGCCCCGAGGTGCTCACCGGCAGCACGCGCCTGAAGGCGGGCAGCGCCACGAAGCTCGCGCTCAACTGCATCACCACCGCGCTCTTCACGCGCCTGGGGAAGGTGCGCGGCAACCTGATGGTCGACCTCGCCGCCACGAACGACAAGCTGGTGGACCGCGCGATCCGCACCGTGATGCAGTTCGACCCATCGCGCACGCGCGAGGAGGCGTGGGCGCTGCTCGAGGCCAACGGCCGCTCCGTGAAGCGCGCGATCGAGGTCCCCAACTGGCAGCCCACGCTCGCCGGCGGGCGGGTGCGCCTGCGCCCGCTGCGCGAGTCCGACCGCGACGCCATGCACGCGGCGGCGTCCGACCCCGCGGTCTGGGCGCAGCACTCCGAGCGGAACCGCCACGAACGGCCGGTGTTCGACCGCTTCTTCGACGGCGCCCTGGCCGGCGGCGGCGCGCTGGCGGTCGAGGACGCGGCGACGGGCCGCATCGTGGGCGGCACGCGCTACTACGACTGGAACCCGGCGGACCGCTCGGTGGTGATCGGCTACACGTTCCTGGAGCGCGCGCGCTGGGGCGACGGCACCAACCGCGAGATGAAGCGGCTCATGCTCGACCACGCCTTCCGCTGGGCGCGCACCGCGTGGTTCCACGTCAGCCCCGGCAACCTGCGCTCGCAGCGTGCGCTCGAGAAGATCGGCGCGCGCCGCGACCGCGAGGAGATGGTGCCGGTCGGGGGCGTGCCCAGCCCGCGGGTGATCTACCGCATCGACCGCTGACCCAGACCTGCAAAAGCGCGAAGGGCCCCGCGCGTGCGGGGCCCTTCGTCGACTCAGGCGTCGAAGCGACGGTCAGCCGACCATCGACTTGAGCGACTTCATCGCCCGGATCTTGATCTTCCGCGAGGCGGGCTTCGCCTTCACGGTCATCATCTCGCCGGGCTTGAAGGGGTTCGGCTTCTCGTACGCCTTGGTGGAAGGCTTGTTGACGACGACGATCTTCATCATGCCGTGGACCACGAAGGTGCCCGTGCCCTTCTTGCTGAGGTCCTTCTTCATGATGTTGCCGAGCTCCTCGAACACCGCCACGACCTGCTTGCGGGGAAGCTTGGTCTTCTCGGCGATCATCTTGAGGGTCTCGCCCTTGCTGCGGGGCTTGCTGGAAGTGGCCATCCTGACATCCTTCTTTCTTCCGGGCCGCGCATCGCTCCGATGCGCCCCGAATGCTTGCGAAACCGGGTCCAACGACCCGGGACC
>JBJTJU010000231.1:0-12436 GCA_046096165.1 Phycisphaerales bacterium
CGCACCGGCCGGCGGCCGTCCTCGACCCACGCGGGAAGCCCACCCGCGGGTACCTCGCCGGTGCGATGGAAGCGCCGGTAGGCCGTGCGCGCGTCCTGCGGCGACATGCCGCGTCCGCGCGCGGCGGCCTCGAAGGCGGCGAGCGTCATCCCGAGGATGGGGACGGTCGCCTCCACGGGCGCGGCCTCAGACCAGGAGCAGCGTCGGGCTCTCGACGAACTGCTTCAGGCTCTGCAGGTACTTGGCGGCCATCGCCCCGTCGATGACGCGGTGGTCGAGGCTCAGCGTGGCGGCCATCTCCCAGCCCACGCAGAGCTGGCGGTTGCGCACCACTGGCTGCTCGATCGCGGCGCCGCAGGCGAGGATCGCGCTGTTCGGCGGGTTGATGATCGCGGTGAAGTTGTCCACGCCGAACATCCCGAGGTTCGAGATGGTGAACGTGGCGCCGGACATTTCCTCCATGGAGAGGCCCTTCGTGCGCGCCTTCTCGCCGAGCGCGCGCACCTCGTTGGAGATCTGGCGCAGGCTCTTCAGGTTGGCGTCGCGCACGACGCCGACCACCAGGCCGCCACCCTTCTCCTCCGGCAGCGCGATCGCCACGCCCACGTTCACCTGCTGGTGCACCAGGATGCGGTCGCCGCCCCAGCTGGCGTTGAAGAACGGGTTGCGGGCCATCGCCAGCGCGCAGGCACGGATGATGAAGTCGTTGACGCTCAGCTTGACGTCCATCGACGACAGCTGCTCGTTCAGCTCGCCGCGCAGCTTGATGAGCGCATCCATGGCGAACTTCATGGTCACCTGGTAGTGCGGCACCTGCTGCTTGCTCTCGACCAGGCGCCGCGCGATCACGCCGCGCGTGTTCGAGACCGGCACCTCGACGCTCTGCACGCCGGGCACCATCGCGCCGGCGGCCGTGGCCGCGGGTGCGGGCGCCGCGGTCGGCGCCGCGGCCACCAGTCCCTGCGCGGGCGCGCTGCGCGCCGCGGGGGCGGCGGCGCCGCGGTTCTCCGCCGCGACGAGGATGTCGCGCTTGATCACGCGCCCGCCCGGGCCGGAGCCGGCCACCTCCGAGAGGTCGATGCCCATCTCCTGCGCCATGCGGCGCGCCACCGGCGAGACGCGCGCACGCGCCCCCTCGGGCTCGTACGCCTCGACGTCGGCCACCACCTCGCCGCGCACGGCGGGTGCCGCCGAGGGTGCAGCGGCCGACGCGGCGCCGCGGGTCCGCGCCGCCGGGGCGGCGGCGGGCGCCGCGGATGCCGGGGCCGAGGCCGCGGCATCGACGTTCTCGCCTTCCTCGGCGAGCACCGCGATCACCTCGCCCACCTTCACCTGGCGGCCCTCGGGGCAGAGCAGGCGCGCGATCGTGCCGTCGTCGAAGACGGCCTGCTCCATCGTGGCCTTGTCGGTCTCGATGTCGGCGATCACCTGGCCGGAGCTGACCCGGTCACCGGGCTTGACGTGCCACTTGACGACGGTGCCCTGCTCCATGGTGTCGGAGAGGCGGGGCATGGTCACGTTGATGGGCATGGCGTTCCTGGTTGGCTCGCGGGCGGGAAATGGCCGCGTTCAGAGGTTGTAGGTGGCGCTGCGGACCGCCTCGGCGATCCGGCGCGCGTTCGGCAGGTACTCCTGCTCCAGGTTCGTCGCGTACGGCGTCGGGACGTCCGCGGAGTGGACGCGGTGCACGTAGTTGTCGAGGTCGTCGAAGCAGTGGCGGTGCACCTGCGAGGCGAGCTCGCTGCCCGGGCTGCCGAAGCTCCACGACTGGTCGACCACCACGCACGCGCTCGTCTTGCGGACGCTGCGCACCACGGTGCCGATGTCGAGCGGGCGCACGGTGCGCAGGTCGATCACCTCGCACGAGATGCCCTGCTTCTGCAGCTCGGTCGCCGCCTCCATGCAGAAATGCACGGGGCGGCCCCAGCTCGCCAGGGTGCAGTCGGTGCCCTCGCGCAGGACCTTCGCCTGCCCGAAGGGCACCGTGTACTCCTCCTCCGGCACCTCGCCCTTGTTGCCGAGCATGCGCTCGCTCTCCAGGAAGAAGACCGGGTCGCTGCCGCGGATCGCCGTCTTCAGCAGGCCCTTGGCGTCGTGGGGGTTCGAGGGGATGGCGATCTTGATGCCCGGGACGTTCGAGTACAGGCCCTCGACGCACCAGCTGTGGGTGCTGCCGAGCTGGCCGCCCGCGCCGTCGTTTCCGCGGAACACCACGGGGCATCCGAACTGGCCGCCGGACATGTAGAGCATCTTGGGCGCGTTGTTCAGGATCGGGTCGGCCGCCACCAGGCTGAACGACCAGCTCATGAACTCGACGATGGGCTTGAGGCCCATCATGGCGGCGCCGATCGCCATGCCGGCGAAGCCGCTCTCGGAGATCGGCGTGTCGATGATCCGGCGCGGCCCGAACTCGTCGAGCATGCCCTTGCTCACCTTGTAGGCGCCGTTGTACTGGGCGACCTCCTCGCCGAGGAGGAACACGCGCTTGTCGCGGCGCATCTCCTCGCTCATCGCCTCGCGGAGGGCGTCACGGAACTCGATCTCGCGGACGGTCACAGCAGCTCCTCCTTGGTGTCGATCGTGCGGACCCCGGCGGGGTTGGGCGTGCCGCCGTTCATCTCCGGCTGGCTGCTGCCGGTGTACGGGCCCCACGGCTCCAGGAAGACGTCGTGGTGCAGCTCGGAGAGCGGCGGCGTCGGGCTGGCGTCGCTCCACGCCACGGCCTCGCGCACCTGGTCGCGAACCTCCTTCTGCATCGCGCGCCAGCCGTCCTCGGTCAGCGCGCCCATGGACATGAGGCGGGCCTGCAGCGTCCCGATGGGGTCGCCGGCCTCGAACACCTCCTCCTCCTCCTTGGTGCGGTACTTGCGCGGGTCGCTCATCGAGTGGCCCTTGAAGCGGTAGGTCCGCATGTCGACGAACGCCGGGCGGCTGGTCGCGCGGCACCTGTCGGCGATGTGCTTCATCGCCGAGTGCACCTCGACCACGTCCATGCCGTCGACCACGTAGCCGTCGATGCCGTAGCCGGCGGCCTTGGTGATCAGCGAGTGCGCCATCGTGGTGCCGCGGGCGATCGCGGTGCCCATCGAGTAGCCGTTGTTCTCGATCACGTAGATCACCGGCAGGTCGAACAGGCCGGCGAGGTTCAGCGCCTCGTGGAACGCACCCTGGTTGAGGGCCCCGTCGCCGAGGAAGCAGAGCGCGACGCGGCCGTTGCGGCCGCCGTCGATCACCTCGTCCTGGTACTTGCACGCGAAGGCGAGCCCCGCGCCGAGCGGCGTCTGCGCGCCGACGATGCCGTGTCCGCCGAACAGGTTGTTGTCGCGGTCGAACATGTGCATCGAGCCGCCCTTGCCCTTGGCGCAGCCCCCGATGCGGCCGAACATCTCGGCCATGCAGTGCTTCGGGTCCATGCCGCGGGCAAGCGCGTGCCCATGGTCGCGGTAGGCGGTCACGATCGGGTCGCGGTGCTCGACGGCCGCGGTGCAGCCCACGGCGACGGCCTCCTGCCCGATGTACACGTGGCAGAAGCCGCCGATCTTCTTCTCCTGGTACGCCTGCATGCAGCGCACCTCGAACTCGCGGATCAGGAACATGTCCCTGAGCCAGGCGCGCATGCGCTCGGCCGGGACCTCGACCGCGGGCGGCGGTGCCTGGAGGTGCTCGGTGTCGCCGAAGACCTTCGAATGGACGGCGACCACCGGCGCAGGCGAGCCGGAGGATGGGGTCGTGGGGACGTTCACGGGAGGAGGGAGGGTCGTCATTGGGAGTGCCGGCCTCGCCGGCCGACGGTCGCCTGGCCCGGCGGAACGGCACGGCCGACCGGCCATAGCCCAATAAGGATAGGAGGACGCGACCGTCCCGGCAACGGCCGGGAACGCCTCGGGTTCAGGCCCGGAACGCGCCCGGGACCGAGCTCAGGAACGCGCCTTGTCGGCCGGCTTCCCCGCCGCGGGCGTCCGCTGCGCCGGGGTCGCCGGGGCGGCCGCGGACGGCACACCTCGCCCGAGGGCGTTCGCCTGCAGCAGGAGCACCGCCGTCTCGAGCTGCGGGTCGACGCCCTTCTGCACCAGCTCGGCGGGATCGCGGGGTTCCTTCGCCGCAGGCTTGACGGCGTCGCCCTCGGCCGCGGGCGCCGAATCCGGCAGCGGGATCATCCCGTCGGCGGCCTCCTCGGGCATGTCGTCGGCCGAGGCACGGATCGCGTTGATCTCCTCGACCTGCGACGGCGAGAGCTTCACCGCGTAGTCGGGCACCACGCCCCAGTCGTCGGACCCGGGCTTGCGGTGGACGAGCCGGCCCTTGGCCTGGCCGGGCTTCGGCGGCAGCAGGTAGTGCTGCACCGTGTACTTGACGGTCGCCTGCGCGTCGGGACCGCGGCCGCCGAGCTCGTGCACCTCCTGCACGCTGCCCTTGCCGTAGCTGCGCTCGCCGATCACCACCGCGGCGTCGTGGGCCTCCAGCGCGCCCGAGACGATCTCGCTCGCGCTCGCGCTCGACTCGTTGATCAGCACCACGGTCGGCACGTCGGCGAGCGGCGCGTTGCGGCGCTGCGCGCGGTAGGCCATGACCTCCTCGCCGTTTCGGTCCTCGACGCTCACGATGCGGCCGTCGCGCAGGAACACGTTGACGAACGACACCGCGCTCGTCAGCAGGCCCCCCGGGTTGCCGCGCAGGTCGAGCACCAGCCCGTTGATCGGTCGGGCGGTGGACATCTCGCGCATCGCCTTCAGGAAGTCGGTGAAGGTGTCCTCGTTGAAGCCGGTGAGGCGGACGTAGCCGATCCCGCCCTGCGGGTCGATGAACCAGTCCCACATCGGCTCGGACCGCTCGTTGTAGCCGGTCTTCTTCCAGCCCTGCACGGAATACATCTTGATGCGCTCGCGGACGAGCGGCACCTCGAGCGGCGCGTCCTGGCCCTCGCGCGCGACCGAGAGCGTCACCGTGGTGCCCGCGGGGCCGGTGATGACGTCGACCGCCTTGTCGACCGGCCAGTCGGCCGCGGACTTCCCGTCGACCGCCGCGATCCGGTCGCCCGGCTTGATGCCGGCGCGCTTGGCGGGGCTGCCGTCGAGGGGGTTGACGATCACGATCTCGCGGCGCTCGTTGTGGCGGATCATGATGCCGACGCCGACGAAGTTGCCCTTGATCATCTGGTTGAACCGGCGCATGCGGTCCGGCCAGACGATCTCGGTGTAGGGATCCTCGAAGTCGTGGGTGACGATCGCGGTGGCGCCGTTGCCGAACTCGCGCACCACCACCTCCTCGGGGAGCTTCACGGTGGCGGCGTTGGACTCCTTCACGGCGCGGAAGACGCGGCCGAAGGTGCGGGCGTCGACCTCCTCGGGCTTCAGCGCCTCGACCAGGGCCGACTGCGCGCGCACGGCGCGCGCGAACTCGCCCGCGAGCGAGGCGTCGCCGAGGCTCGGGAAGTTCTCGCGCAGCGCGGGCGTCGTCGCCAGGCGCTCGACCATGCCCAGGCCGCCCAGGATCAGCGGCTTCCAGCCGATGTTCTCCAGGTGCTGCGCGGCCACCTGCGACAGTGCGCCCGCGAGGATCCGCTCGTTGATCCCCTCGAGCGCCTGCCTCCAGTCGTCGGCGGACTTCTCGTTGAACTCCGGGAACGGCTCCTTTCGGTCCTTCTCGTCGAGCCGGTCGTACTGCTTGCGGCGCAGCTCGTGCCAGGCGCGCGGCGCGTACTCGAGCACCAGCAGCACGCGGCGGCCGACGTCGGTCTCGAGCGCCTCGTCGTAGCGGTCGTAGGCGGTGCGGTCGGGCGTGCCCTCGTACAGCGAGCGGAGGCGGTTCAGGAGTTCCTCCGCAAGCAGCCAGTCGCCCTCGGTCCGCGAATCCGCGTAGCGGCGCTCGGCGAGCGCGATGGCCTCCTTGACGTCAGGGGAGGCGATGTCGCGCTTCCAGTCGTCGGAGAGGAACTTCAGGTACGCGGCACCGATCAGCGCCTTGGTGGCGTTGCCGGCCTTCACGGCCTCGCGCATCTCGGCGAGCTTCTCCTCGCGCTCCTTGGCCACGTCCTTCGCGGTCTCGGCGCGGTGCTCGAAGAGGCGCTTGGCGGCCTCGCGCACGCGCTCGGTGTCGGCGGGCGACTCGCCGTCCGGGACCTCGGCAAGCAGGCGGTCGACCGCGGCGCGGTCGCCCGTGCGCGCGGCGTTCCAGAGCGCCTCGCTCCAGGCCGATCCGGGGCGCGCCGCCGCGGGGGCGGCAGCCGGTGCGGCCGGCACGGCGGGCGCCGACTGCGGCGAGCCCGCGAGCGCGGGACCCGCGACCGGAAGGACGAAGGCCGCTGCCGCGATGAATGCGGCGCGGCACAAAGGGGCGCGGAATGCGGACGTCATGATCGGAGGGTGCTCCCGAAGAGGGACCGACGGTCGTACGACTTATACTTCGGCGCAGTTCGCCGCGCGGCGAGCGATTCCCGCCCCGATTCCGCGAGATCGAGCGAAATCAGCGACGCGCAGCGCCAACCACGGCCGAAGCGACGGTCGCCGGCGGCCCAGGCCGACCCGCTGCCCTGCACCGGGTGCGGCTACGACCTCCGGGGCACCGACCTGGCGGGCCGCTGCCCGGAGTGCGGCATGCCGGTGCGGGAATCGACCGGCGGCGCGTCGGTCGGCGACGCGCAGCGCGAAGCCGCGGCGGACGCGTTCCGTCTGTTTGCCCGTTCGTACCTGCCGGGGGCGGGCCTCGGGTTCTTCGGCCTGTTCGGCTGCATCGGCGTCCCGCTGCAGGCGTTGGCGCTCCTCGCCACGTTCCAGCGGCTGCTTGCGCTGCGCCGCTGCCGCTCCGAGGTGCGCGCGCCGGCCATCGCGTCGATCGCCGCGCTGCACACGTGCCAGCGCGCCACGGTCGCGGAGGTGGTGCTCGGAACGCTCGCCATCGGCGCAGGGATCGGCTCGGCCCCCGTGGCGGTGCACCTGGGGCTCATCGGCCTCTGGTTCGGCACCGCCCTGCTCGGCGCGTGCGCCGGCGCGTTGGCCGTCGACCAGGCGGCGGGCCGGTTCTCGCCGGAGACGGTGCCGGCGATGCGCGGCGTGCCATGGCACGTCGGGTCCGCCGGCGCGCACGCCGCGGCGGCGGTGATCGGCGTGCTTGCAGCAAGCGGCTTGCCCGGCGTGGCCGTGGTGTCGTGGCTGGCGGTCCCGCTCGTCCTGGCTGCGGGCGGCGCATGGGCGTGGGGGTCGCTTGCCATCGCGTTCGCCGGCAGCTCGGTCGCCGGCGAAATCGGCATGCCGCGGAAGGCACCACGTGCGCGTGAGGCAGCGTCCGCGGACACCGATGCCGCGCCGGGCGCCGCGCCGCGCCCAGTGGCGCGCACGCCGCCGCCGGACGACGAGCCGATTCCCTACTGACGTCGCGCGGCGCGCCCGGTGGCGAGCACGCCCGTCGCGTCGAGGTCGGCATGCCGACGCGCCGCGCACGCGGCGATCGCGATGGCATCGGCCACGTCCGGCGGCTCGGGCAGCGCCCGCAGCGAGAACTGGTGCATGACCGCGCGCTGCATCTGGCCCTTCGACGCCTGTCCGCGGCCGGTGAGCGCCTTCTTCACCTCGGCCGGGGCGAACTCATCGAGCGGCAGGTCGCGCAGTGCCGCGGCCAGCAGCACCACGCCGCGCCCATGGCCCATCACGATCGCGGTGCGCACGTGCTTGACGTGCGCAAACACCTCCTCGACCGCCACGCGATGCGGCCGCAGCTCGTCGACGATCGCGCCGAGCTCCTCGTGCAGCGCACGCAGCCGCGCGGCGACCGGATCGGCCGGGCGCAACCGCACCACGCCCGCCTCTACGAGCGTCGGCTCGCGCGCGCCGGGTGCCAGGTCCACGCACGCATAGCCCGTGATGCGCAGCCCGGGATCGATGCCCAGGAACCTCATGGCGCCGGTGCCTTCGCGGCGGCGGGCGCGGCCCCCGCGGGCGGGTCGCCCGCGACGCGGATCACCAGCTTCACCCGCGTGCCGGGTTCGGGCATCCGCTCGGTGCGCGCCTGCCACTGCGGGGCGTCGACCTCCGCCTTGTCGGAGATGACCTCGTCGCAGGCGATCATCTCGTCGCCGAAGGTCACGATGCCGACGATGCTGCCGGTGCGGTTGGCGACGTAGTGCTTGCCGGGGCCCATCGACGGCGTGTTCGGGCGCATCTGCGAGCCGGCGAACACCCAGGGCTGCGCGGGGAACGCACGGCCGCCGAGGGGATCGTGGATCCACTCGGAGATCGGGACGTCCCCGGAGGGCAGCCGCACGAACAGTTCGAGGCGCGACCCGGTCGGCGGCACGCGGACGACCGACGTGCCGTCCGCACCCTGCTTCCAGGAGCCGGGCGCCCCCGGCTCCGCGCCGGCCAGCAGCAGGCACGCATGGATGGTGGCCGGCGGATTCTGGATCGCCAGCAGCGACTCATGCTCGCGGGTGCCGGCGCGGCATGCCGCCTGCTCGAGCCAGCCGCGGTTGCAGGCCACCTCGGCGTCGACGACCACCTCGCGCCGCTCGCGATCGACGGACAGGTCCGAGCCGACGGGGAGCGGGCGGCGGGGCGCGGGTGCGGGCGAGGAGCCGACGCCCGATGGCGGCGTCGGGGTCGGCGGCTTCTTCGATGGTCCGGCGCACGCCGCGAGCGTGGCGGCGAGCACGGCCGCGATCACGGGCGCGGCGCGCGCGATTCGAACGCCCGACGCCGGAAATGAAAAAGGCCCGGCGGAGCAAAGCTCACGCCGAGCCCTTCCGGGGGTCCATGATGCACTACTGTACGCGAAGAGCGCGCTCAAGTTGCGTCGATTGTTCACCGACGATGATTTTACCCGCAAGTTTCCCTGCCGACGAGATTGAGCTCTCGCGCGTCGTGCGTGCCGGGATCCTCCTCGCTGCGGCGCACGCGGCGCAAGGATCGGGCGCCGCGCATGGCCGCGCCGCCGGAAACGGTCTCGCCGGCATCCCGCCGTCGGATGGTCGCACGGCGAATCACGAACTCGACGTCGTGCTTCGCGGACGTCCCGACCCGGTCACGGGCTACCTCGTGGGCATCCAGGACGTCGACGCGATCGCGCGCCGGCACGCGATGCCGGAACTTTCCTCGATGCTCCATGCGGCCGAGCCGCGCACGCCCGCGGCCATCGTGCGCCGGCTCGCCGCATGCCTCGGCGCTCACCTGCCCGCCGGCGCCGCGCTCGTGCGCCTGCGCTGGAGCCCGGGGCCCTTCATCCACTACGACTGGAACGCCGCCATGCCCGACCACGCCGTGCTCGTCGAACGATTCGAGTTCAGCGCCGCCCACCGCCTGCACTGCCCGTCGCTGAGCGACGAGGAGAACCGCCGCGTCTTCGGCAAGTGCAACCACGCGAGCGGCCACGGCCACAACTACCGGATCGCCGTGGGCGTGCGGGTGGGAACCGGCGCCGATGCGGCTGCCCGCCCCACCGAGGCGCTCGAGTCGATCGTCGCCCGCTGCGTGCTCGCGCGCTTCGACCACCGGCACCTGAACGTGGATTGCCCGGAGTTCGCGTCGCTCAACCCCTCGGTCGAGAACATCGCCCGCGTGTGCCATGGGCTGCTCGCCGGGCCGGTCGCCGACGCGGGCATGCCCATCGACCACGTGACCGTGTGGGAGACGGAGAAGACGAGCGCCACCTACCCCGCCCGGGCAGGGTGACGCGCACTGCGCGCCGCGCACCACGCGCCGCGCCGCATGCTCAGCCGCAGCTGCAGCCCGTGAAGTCGTCCGCGCCGGAGGACGTCGGATGCCGGTCGTCGCCGTAGACGTAGAGCTTGCCGGCCTCCTCCGAGCGCGCGACCTTGTGCGAGCCGTCGCAGAAGGGGAAATTCCGGGTCAGGCCGCAGGCGCAGATGAACGCCGGCTTGTCGGTGGGCTCGACCTTGACGGGGGCGGTGGCGGTGAAGCGGACGAGTCGTGCCATGGCGTGATCAGTCCGAAGGGGCGAGGTCTTCCTCGGCGAGCAGGCGGAAGCGCTTCCGCAGCAGGATCTGCCCCGCGAGGTGGTTGTCGTCCGAGCAGATGGCGAACGCCGGGCGTTCGCCGCGCAGGAGGATGGGGTAGGCGAAGCGGACGTTGAGCTCGGCGCCCAGCAGGTAGAGGCACGTGGTGCTCAGGCTCTGGCCGTCGCCGAGCTCCACGATCACCAGGTCGGTCTCCGCGAACGTGTACTGGCTGCGGCGCAGGATGTGGCGCGCGGCGTCCGCGTTCGTGAAGATCATGCGCACCACCGCGAAGTCGCTCGAGTCGGTGATGGAGAACGCCGCCAGCCGGGTGGACGACGACTCGTCGATGGTCCGCAGCAGCTCGAGCAGCTTGCCGACCTTGTTGTCCAGGAAGACGCTGAACTGGCGCACCGTCGGGGGCGCGTAGCCGAGTTCCGTGTCCGAGGCTGGGGGGAGCGCGGCGCTCATGGCGTGCGGCGGGGCGGCAAGCATAGCCCCCGCCCGGTCGCCGCGGCCCGCACGGCGCCCGTATGGTGGAGGGATGCCGATGCACCTTGCCGCCGCGATCGCCGCCGCCCTCGCATGCGCCGCACCGCAGCAGGCCGCCGTCCCCGGGGATGCCGCCGTGCGCTTCGCCGAGGTCGTCGCCGAGTACGAGGCATGGCGCGACACCGTGTGGCCGGAGGAGGCGCTTGCCGCCGGGCGCCCGACCGCGGCGCCGGACCGGATCGCGGACCGCTCGATGCGCGGCGTCGAGTCGCGCCACGCGCACGAGAAGATCGTCCTCGAGGACCTGCGCGCGATCGACCCGGCGCAGCTTGCGGGCGACGACCGGCTCGGCTGGCAGCTCCTCGTCCGGCAGCTCGACGAGTCGGTGGCGGGACACCGCTTCCGCGCGTTCCTCATGCCGGTGGGCGGGCGCGGCGGCCCGCAGCAGGACGTCCCGCAGATGGCCGACCGGATCCCGATGCGCACGCCCGAGGACTTCTCGAACTTCGTGAAGCGGCTGAGCGCCGTGCCGCAGATGGTGCGCGACGTGCGCGCCCTCATGGAGGTGGGCATCGCCGAGGGGCGCGTGCCGCCGAAGGCGACGATGGTCGACGTGCCCGCGCAGTTCGACGCGGTGGTGGCCGGACGGCTCGAGCCGCTGCGCGTGGCGATCGCCACGCTTCCGGACGCGATGCCCGCCGCGGAGCAGGCGCAGCTTCGGGCGGACGCCGACCGATGGATCGGCCAGTCGCTCGAGGAGCTCACCGACCTCGGTGCCTGGCTGCGCTCGACCTACCTGCCGGCGTGCCGCGACTCGATCGCCGCCTCCGACCTTCCGGACGGGCGCGCGTGGTACGACCACTCGCTGCGGGTGCACACCACCACGGCGCTCGGCGCCGACGAGATCCACCGCATCGGGCTCGGGGAGGTGGCCCGCATCCGCGCGGAGATGGACGAGGTGATCCGCCGCACCGACTGGTTCGCGGCCGATCCTGCCCGCGCGGCGATGGACCGCGACGCGCGGTTCGCGGCCTTCGTCGCGTTCCTGCGCACCGACCGGCGCTTCTACGCGCAGACGGCCGACGAGCTGCTGACCCGCTACCGCGACGTCTGCAAGCGGATCGACGCGAAGCTCCCGGCGCTCTTCGGCACCCTGCCCCGCAATCCCTACGGCGTGCAGGCGGTGCCGAAGTTCATGGCGCCCACGCAGACCACGGCCTACTACATGCCCGGGTCGCTGCGCGCGGGCGTGCCGGGCTGGTTCTACGCCAACACCCATGCCCTCGACCAGCGGCCGCTCTACGAGGCGATCCCGCTGTCGCTGCACGAGGCGGTGCCGGGCCACCACCTGCAGATCACGGTCGCGCAGGAGCTTCCGGCGCAGCGCGAGTTCCGCCGCGACATGCACTTCACCGCCTTCGTCGAGGGATGGGCGCTCTACGCCGAGCGCCTCGGCATCGAGATGGGTCTCTTCGCGGGCGACCCCTACTCCGACTTCGGCCGGCTGCTCTACGAGATGTGGCGCTCCACGCGGCTCGTGGTCGACACCGGCATGCACGCCCTCGGCTGGAGCCGAGAGCGGGCGATCGCCTACATGCAGTCGAACACCGCGCTCAGCGAGCTGAACATCGTCCGCGAGGTGGACCGCTACATCGACTGGCCCGGCCAGGCGTGCGGCTACAAGATCGGCGAGCTGCGGATCCGGGCGATGCGCGCGAAGGCGGAGCGCGAGCTCGGCGCCGGCTTCGACGTGCGCGCCTTCCACGACGAGCTTCTCGGGGCGGGCGCGCTGCCGCTCGACGTGCTGGAGTCGCGCATGGACGCGTGGACCCAAGCCCGCGCGGCTCAGAAGTCCCAGGCCCCGTCCTGAAGGAACGGGTTGGAGCGCCGCTCGGCGCCGATCGTGGTCGATGGGCCGTGCCCCGGGTGCACGCGCACCGTGTCGGGAAGCGCCATCAGCACCTCGCGCAGCGAATGGCGCATGCGCGCGGGGTCGCTCGT
>JBJTJU010000232.1:0-2885 GCA_046096165.1 Phycisphaerales bacterium
CGAGCGGGCGGATCTCGATCCAGTCGGTTCCGACGTCGACGGACGCACCGACGCGCGTCAGCGCATCCTGCATCGCCGACAGACGGTCGCTTTCCTTGCCACGCAATGTGCCGAGGCCCGTGATGCGCGTCGGCCCACCGGCCACCGCGGCCGCCGCCATGAGCGCGAGCGCGCCATCGGGGCAGTCGCCGCAGTCGACGTCTCCGGCACCGTCGAGCGGCGCGGACGCATCGCCCGCAGAAACCCGGCATGCCACGCGCACGCCGCCGGAACCACGGACCACCCCGGCACCCATCGACTCCAGGATCGCAAGGACCCGCATGTCCGGCTGCCGCGACTCCGGGGGAAGCCAGCCGAGCACCAGATCGCTGCCCGGCACGATCGCCGCGGCCACCGCCCAGAACACGGCGCTCGAGGCGTCCTGCTCCACCATGACGGTGCCCCGGGCGGCCAGCGGCCCCGGCGCCACGCGGAATGAGCTCAGCGCGCCGCGGGGATCGCGTGCCTCGTCCACGCGCGCGCCCCACCGGCGAAGCTCATCGACCGTGAGCACCAGGTACGACGCGCTCGTCGGCGGTGCATCGAAGCGCAGTTCGAGGCCGTCGCGCATCCACGGCGCAAGCAGCAGGAGTGCACTCGCGAACTGGCTGCTGGCCATCCGCCCGACGTGCAGCGTGCCGCCAACCGGGGGGCCGGCGCGACCGTCGACGAGGACCGGCAACCGTCCGTCCTGCTCGACCCACTCGACGTGCACGCCGAGCTGCCGCAGAAGCGCCACCCCATCCGCCATCGGCCGCTCGCGCATCCTCGCACTGCCGTCGATCGTCACGCGCCGCGGTGCGAAGGCGGCCGCGGCCATCGCGAACCGGGTCGGGGTGCCTCCGTCTCCGAGATGGAGTGACACATCGCCCCCCGCCGGAGAGCGACCACCCACACCATCCACCAAGAACTCGTCGGCACCGACGGCTACGTCGGACCCCGGCCCCGGGCCACGCGCCTCGATCGTCGCCCCGAGCGTCCCAAGGGCGTGCGCCAGCGCATCCGTGTCGTCCGACCGGAGCGCCCACTTCAGCTCGGTCCGTCCCGACGCCATCGTCGCCAGCACCAGCGCCCGGTTCGTGAGGCTCTTCGAGCCCGGGACCGCCAGCACCGCATCGATCGGCGCCGATCGCTCGACGAGGCGGGGCCCGTGCGCGCCCGCCGACATGGGGGTCAGCTCTCCGCCTGCCCGCCGGCGCGGAACACGGCCACGATGTCCTCGACCGGGATCACGAAGAGCCGGTTGTCGCCCTCGAAGTCCACCGGAACGCCGTGCTTGGGGTTGAAGAGCACGCGGTCGTACTGCTCGATCGGGTAGTTGTCGTCTCGGGCGACCTCGGCGGAGATCGCCACGATGCGCCCGGTGATCGTCGGGATCTCGATCTTGTCCGGCAGGTGGATGCCCACCTTGGTGATCTTCTTGTCCTCGTCCTTGCGGATGAGGACGCGCTTGCCGATCGGCTCGACCGTCTCCAGGCGCGTGGTTCGCGACGTGCGCGTCATGGCCCGATGATATAACCCTCGGCGCATGAAGGCCTCGGACAATCCCGTCGAGTCGGTGCGCCGGCTGATCCGCGCGGTGCCGGACTTCCCCAAGCCCGGCATCATGTACCGCGACATCACGCCGATGCTCGCCGACCCGGGCGCGCTCGCGCTCTCCGTCGAGCTCATGGCGAACCCGTTCCGCGGCGGGAAGTTCGACCTCGTCGTGGGCGCCGAGAGCCGAGGCTTCATCTTCGGCGTGGCGGTGGCGCAGGCGCTCGGCTGCGGCTTCGTCCCGGTGCGCAAGCCCGGGAAGCTGCCGAGCAAGGCCGTGTCGGTCTCGTACTCGCTGGAATACGGCAAGGACTCGCTGGAGATGCACGCGGACGCGCTCCCGCGCGGCGCGAAGGTGCTGGTGGTCGACGACCTCCTGGCGACGGGCGGCACGCTCAAGGCCTGCTGCGAGCTGGTCGAGCAGGTGGGCGGCACCGTCGGCGGCGCCACCGCGCTCATCGAACTCGAGGCCCTCGGGGGCCGTGCGCGCATCGCGCCGCGCGCCGTGCACCCGGTCGTCCGGGTCTGAGCCGCCGGGCGGGATTTCGACGGCGCCGGGCTACAATCCGCGCATGTCCACCGCCGTTCCCTCCGCCGCCGTCCGCCCCTCGACCGGGACCGACCCGCTGGCGCTGATCGACGTCGACCACGTCCGCTTCTACGTCGGCAACGCCAAGCAGTCGGCGTTCTTCTATGCCTCCGCGTTCGGTTTCCAGGTCGACCAGATCTGCGACCTCACCACCGGCAGCCGAGAGTCGGCGCAGTACCTCCTGACGCAGGGCAACATCCGCTTCGTCCTGGAGACGCCGCTCACCAAGGACCACCCGGCCGCGGACGAGATCCGCCGCTTCGGCGACGGCATCAAGGACATCGCCTTCAACGTCTTCGACGCCGAGGCCGCCTGGAAGCAGGCCGTGCGCAACGGCGGAACCAGTGCCTACGAGCCCGTGACGCGCAGCGACGCGAGCGGCTCGGTCACCATGGCCGGCATCCGCACCTACGGCCGCGCCGTGCACACGTTCGTGAGCCGCACCGGCGCCTACGCGCTGCCCGACGTCAAGCAGGGCGCGACCTTCATGCCCGGCTACCGCGCCTTCGGGGAGTTCGCCCTGAATGCCCACAACCGCGCGCACCCCTGCGGCCTCAAGTTCGTCGACCACGCGGTCGGCAACGTCGAGGAAGGCAGGATGAACCAGTGGGTGTCCTGGTACGAGAACGTGCTCGGCTTCTCGATGTTCAAGCACTTCGACGACAAGGACATCTCCACCGAGTACTCGGCCCTCATGTCCAAGGTGATGGCGAGCGGCAAC
>JBJTJU010000233.1:0-6057 GCA_046096165.1 Phycisphaerales bacterium
AGCAGGATCCCGCACAGGACCGAGATCACCCCGAGGCAGACGATCAGCTCGACGACGGTGAAGCCGCGATGCGGTGCATCGGCGTGCCACGACGGGGATGGCGCAACCGGGGGTCGGCCCATGGGTCGGGTCTTCGCGAACGGCAGGCCGGTACTTCACGGCCCCTGAACGTCCATAGCATGCCACGATCGATTGGAACCTCAAGGGGGGTTCCGGACGAATTTCCCCGATTTGGCCCCGCCGGCCCCGGAAGTCCGATGCATGCTTATGAGTCAGCGGGCCCTTTCGGCGGATGCCGGTGGCCGCGAAGACGACCCCATGGACGCAAGCGACCGCCAGGACTGGATGCTCATGCAGCGCGTCGGGCACGGCGACGAGGCCGCCATGTCCGAGCTGTACGACCGGTTCGTCGGCTTGGTCTTCAAGGCGTCCCGACAGGTGCTTGCGTCGCGCGCCGAGAGCGAGGACGCGGTGCAGGAGACGTTCGTCCGCCTCTGGCAGACCGCGGACCGATTCGACCCCAACCGCGCCAAGCTGGTGACCTGGGTGATGCTGATCACCCGGCGCCACCTGATCGACCGGCTGCGTCGCAAGGGGGCGCGGCCCGAGCAGCTGGGGCTCGATTCGGCGCTGGATTTCCTGGGCCCCTCGATTCCCGCGCCAACCGACGTCGGCGGGGAGCACGACGTCGAGATCCTGCGTCGCCGCGTGGCGGAACTTCCGGAGCTGCAGCGGGTGGTCATCGAGCGCACCTACATCCAGGGCTTCACCCTGCGCGAGGTGAGCGAGCAGCTCGGCGCGCCCCTTGGGACGATCAAGAGTGCCCTGAGCCGGGGGTTGGCGCGGCTGCGGGACCGAATGGGGTCCAATAACAAAATGTCCGGCTCGGAGCCGACGGGTTGATGCAGCATTCGGCGCGGCCGGTGCGAATGAGCAGGAAGGAGTCGATCGCTGATGCAGTTCCATGATGGTGGTGCCCCCTCGGATCGCGCGGCTGCAGACGGCAGCCGGGCCCCCGACCTGCGTGCACAGGCCATGCTCGACGCCCTCGGGATGCTCGACGAGGTCGACGCGGCGCAGTTCGACCGCGCCTTCCGCGATGCGCCGCCCTCGGTGCAGTCGGAACTTCGCGCGCTCCAGGCCGAGGTGGCCGCGGACCCGGCGTTCCTGTCGGCGTCGGACGAGCTGCCCCCAGCCGACCTGAAGTTGCGCACGCTGGCGCGGGTCATGACCGAGGTGGATCGGCAGGAGGCGGACTTCGCCCCGATCGCCCACATCGGCCGGACCGCCACGCGCGGCTCGCGCCGGTCGGTCGGTTCGATCGATGCCAACGACCTCGTGCAGCAGGCGATGGACCTCGCCGTCGCGCGCGCCGACTCGGATCGCTTCGCCCGCAGTTCCCGCGTCTGGCGCGCGGCGGCCTTCGCGCTGATGGCGGCGCTCGTCGCGGCGCTCGTGTTCCAGGTGTCGACGCAGAGCCTGGCCGCACGCATCACCGAGTACGCCCTGGGCGCGGCAAGCCCGCGGCAGATCTTCGACACGCTCGACCACCCCGGCGCGCTCTCGCGCATGGAGCGCGCGGTCTTCTACCGCGGGCTGTCCGCGGGCACGGGTGCCGGCGGCACCGTGACGCTTGCGGTCGACGGCGCCGCGCGCAAGGTGCTTGTGGTCGGCCTGGGCCTTGAGGTCGGTGGCCAGTACACGCTGCGGCTGCGTTCCCAGGGCGGGGCATCCCGCGACCTGGTGACCTTCGTCGCGCAGCGTTCCGGCTGGTCGGTCGAGTTCGACGCCGGCGACGAGCTGATCCGTGAACTCGGTTCCGGCGAGCTCGAGCTCCTCGACGACCGCGGCCAGGCCGTCCTGCGCAGCTGAACGTCAGCCGGCCCGCCGGCTCCACTCGAACTCGAGCGGCTCCAGCTCCTGCTGGAGCCGTTCCCGTTCCTGGGCGAGTTGCTTCGACCGCTTCGCGTCGGCGTAGACCTTCGGGTCCTGCAGCGACCCGTCGATCTCGCGCGTGCGGCGCTCGATCTCGGTGATGCGCGCCTCGATCTGCTCGACGGTCATCGCGGGCCGACCGCCCTTGGCGCCGCCGGGCGGTGCGCCCGCGGGCTTCGCGCCGGGCGACGCGGCCTTCGGCGCCGGCGCGGCCGGCTTGGCGTTGCCTGCCTTGCGCGCGGCCGTGGCGCGTTCGCCCGCGGCGCGCGCGGCGCGCTCCTCGGCCTCCTTGGCCTCCCACTCGTCCCAGTTGCCGTCGAAGAGCCGCGCGCCGCCGTGGCCGTCCAGGATCACCAGCCGGTCGCAGCACGAGGCGAGCAGCGCGCGGTCGTGGCTGATGAGGATCAGCGCGCCGTCGTAGCCGCCGTCCTCGGGATCCGTCGCGATCGCGGCCTCCAGCCGCTCGGCGCTGGGGATGTCGAGGTGGTTCGTCGGCTCGTCGAGGACGATCAGGTTGTTCGCCGCGCTCACCAGGCCCGCGATCACCATGCGCCCGCGCTCGCCGCCGGAGAGGTTGCCGACGCACTTCTCCTGCTCGCTGCCGGAGAAGAGGAACGCGCCCGCCAGGTTGCGTGCCTGCTGCTCGCTCGCCCGCAGCGCGCCCTCGTTGGAGGCGATCACGCGCTGCAGGTACTCCCAGACCGTGAGCATCGGGTCGATGTGCTCCTGGGTCTGGCGGAAGTAGCCCACCTTGATCTGCGGGCTCACCTTCACCTCGCCCGCGTCCGGCGCCAGGTCACCGAGCAGCGCCCGCACCAGCGTGGTCTTGCCGGCGCCGTTGGGGCCGACGATCCCGATCCGGTCCATCGGCTTGATGGCGAGCTCGAGGCCGCTGAAGAGCGTGCGGTCGCCGTAGGACTTCGCCACGCCCTCGCACCGCAGCACGTGGTCCCCGACGCGCGGGGCCTTCGGCAGCTCGAGGCGCATCACCTCGAGCTCGGCCTGGTGCTCGACCAGCTCGTCCTGCTTGAAGCGCTCCAGGCGCGTGGCGCGGCCGCGCGCCTGCTTCGCGCGCTGGCCCGCCTTGTAGCGCATGATGTACTGCTCCTCGGCGCGGATCTTGTCGAGCTGCTTCTCGTGGTTTCGCTGGCTGGTGAGCATGCGCTCGCGGCGCAGCCCGATGAAGTCGGCGTAGTTGCCGGGGTACTCGCGGATACGGCCCTGTTCGACCTCGATGATGCGGTGCACCACGTGGTCGAGCAGCCGTCGGTCGTGGCTCACGAGCACCACGGCGCCCGGGTACTCCTCGCCGAGGAAGTGCTCGAGCCAGCGCCGGCCCTCGATGTCAAGGTGGTTGGTCGGCTCGTCGAGGAGCAGGAGGTCGGGCTGCTCGAGGAGGAGCCGCGCGAGCCCCACGCGCGCGCGCTGGCCGCCGGACATCTTGCTGACCAGGATGCCGAACTGGTCGTCGGTGAAGCCGAGTCCGTGGAGCGTCTCGTCGATCCGGTGGTCGATCGCGTAGCCGCCGGCGCGCTCCATCTCCTCCTCGACCTTCGCCTGGCGCTTCATCAGCGCGTCGATGTCGGCGTCGGGCTTGGCCATCTCCTCGTAGAGGGCCTCCATCTCGCGGTGGAGCTGGTCGAGGCGCTCGAAGGCGCGGCCCGCGGCGTGGCGCAGCGTGTCGGTGGGCTCGAGCCGCGGGTCCTGCGACAGGTAGCCCACGCGCGTGCCGCGCGCGAGCGAGACCGTGCCGAAGTCGGGCTGCCAGAGGCCCGCGATCAGCTTCATGAGCGTGCTCTTGCCGCCGCCGTTTCGGCCGACGAGGCCCACCTTCTCGCCGGGCTCGATGGACACGGTGGCGCCGTCGAGCACGATGTTCGTGCCGAAGCCGTGGCGGACGTTGGAGACGGAGGCGATGGGCATGCGCGGGGCGGGGAAGGGTACGCGAGGCGGCGGCCGCCGCCGCGCGGGTACGGGCGATGCGTGCGCCGCGCGCGCCACCGCGCGCCCGATAGGCTCCGGCGCGTGTCGTGGCTTCGGTCGAGGTTCCTCCGCCCGCGCGGGCTGGTGCTCACGGTGACCATCGTGGTCGCCGCGACGCTCATCTGGCGCGGTGCGCGGCTGCAGCGCGCGGCCGACGTGCAGGCGGTCGGTGCGTGGACGGCCGACGCCGTGCGCGCGGTGGCGCGCGACCTCGACGCCGTCCCTGACCTCGGCGGCACCGAGCCGGTGGTGGTGCGCGCGATCTCGGCGTGGCTGCGCGAGGCGGCGCCGCCCGGCATCGCGGCCGACGTGCGCGTCGACGTGGTGCCGCTCGGCGGCACGGTCCTCGGCGGCGGCGACGGCGACGCGACGCACCGTGCGACGGTCGAGGTGCGCGGGAGGCGTGCCGAGCTCGATGTCCGCTGGACGCCCGGCGAGGGCGGGGCGGCGGGGCGAGGCACGGTGACGGCGTTCCGGCTGCCGTGACTGCGATAGAGTCCGCCGCCATGCTCGACGCCTGGCTCGACGGTTCGTTCGTCCCGATGCCCCAGGCCCGCATCTCGGCCTTCGATGCGGGGTTCCAGCACGGCATGGGCCTCTTCGAGACCATGGCGGGCCGGGACGGACGCATCGTGCGCGGGCTCGAGCACATGGAGCGGCTGCGCCGCAGCGCGCTGGAACTGGGCCTCTGCGAACGGCTG
The DNA here is from genome assembly GCA_046096165.1 of Phycisphaerales bacterium. Taxonomy (GTDB): domain Bacteria; phylum Planctomycetota; class Phycisphaerae; order Phycisphaerales; family SM1A02; genus UBA966. The sequence continues at coordinate 4,620 of JBJTJU010000233.1, forward strand.
CGCCCCGAGGCCCTGGTCGACGCGTGCGAGGCCACCATGGCGCGCAACGGCATGGCGGACGCGCGCGTGCGCCTCACCGTCACGGGCGGCGACATGAACCTCCTGGCGCGCACGGCCGAGGAGCTTCGCCACGACCCGACCATCCTGATCCAGGTGCAGCCGCCGACGGCGTACCCACCGGCGATCTTCGAGCAGGGGATCGGCGTGCGGGTGTCCGATGCGCAGCTGAACGTCGCGGACCCGTTCGCCGGGCACAAGACCCTCTGGTACTGGCCGCGCCTGGCCGCGCTGCAGCGCGCGGCGGCGGCCGGGATGCACGAGGCGCTCTGGTTCGACGTGACGCGGGCGCTCGCCTGCGGGTGCGTGTCGAACGTGTTCGTGGTGAAGGATGGCACGCTGCGCACCCCGACCGCACGGGGCGAGGAGCCAAAGGGGGCGGCCGTGCGCAGCCCGGTGCTGCCCGGGGTCACGCGCGCGGCGGTGCTGGCGGCCGCGGAGTCGTCCGGCATGGCGGTCGAGCGCTGCCGGCTCGACATCGACGCGCTGCTCGCCGCCGACGAGGTGTTCCTGACGAACTCGAGCTGGCTGGTGCTGCCGGTGGTGCGCATCGAGGATCACGCCGTCGGCGCGGGAACGCCCGGCGAGGCGACCCGCGCCCTGCGTGCGGCGCTCGTCGCGTAGCGGGTACCGTGTCCTCCGTGCCCCCGAGCAGCGACCAGCGTTTCGTCCACCTGCACCTGCACAGCGAGTACTCGCTCCTCGACGGCGGCAACCGGCTCGAGAAGCTCGTCAAGCGCGTCAAGGAGCTGGGGATGGACGCCGTGGCGGTCACCGACCACGGCAACCTCTTTGGCGCGCTCGAGTTCTTCCTCACCGCGAAGAAGGAGGGCATCAAGCCGATCCTCGGCATCGAGGCCTACGTCGCCCCCGGCGACCGCCGCGACCGCACGCCCACCGGCGTGGCCGACGGCGGCTTCCACCTGGTGCTCCTGGCGCAGGACCTGGGCGGCTGGCGCAATCTGGTGAAGCTCTCGAGCGACGCCTTCGTCAACGGCTTCTACTACAAGCCGCGCATGGACAAGTCGACGCTCGCGGAGCTGAACCGCGGGCTGATCGCGATCAACGGGCACCTGGGGTCGAGCATCGCGCACCACCTCGAGCAGTTCGTGCGCACCAACCAGTCGCGGCACTGGGACGCGGCGGTCGAGGAGGCGCGCTGGCATGCCTCGACCTTCGGCCCGGACGAGCACGGCGAGCCCCGCTTCTACATCGAACTGCAGCGCCACGTCGAGGAGCAGGAGCGCATCAACCCGCTCCTCAAGAAGCTCGCCCGCAAGCTCTCCATCCCGCTGGTCTGCGACAACGACGCGCACTTCCTGCGCCGCGAGGACCACGACGCGCACGACACGCTGTGCTGCATCTCGATGGGGAAGACCAA
>JBJTJU010000234.1:0-4478 GCA_046096165.1 Phycisphaerales bacterium
GAGGCGTACCCGGGCGACGTCTTCTACCTGCACAGCCGCCTGCTCGAGCGCGCCACCAAGCTCTCCAACGAGAACGGCGGCGGCTCGCTGACCGCGCTCCCCATCATCGAGACGCAGGAAGGCGACGTGTCGGCGTACATCCCGACCAACGTCATCTCGATCACCGACGGCCAGATCTACCTGCAGCCCGAGCTGTTCGCCGCCGGCGTGCGTCCCGCCATCAACGTGGGCATCAGCGTCAGCCGCGTGGGCGGCAACGCGCAGATCAAGGCGATGAAGGAAGTCGCCGGCTCGCTGCGCCTCGACCTCGCGGCCTACCGCGAGCTGGAGGCGTTCGCGCAGCTGGGCACCGAGCTCGACGCCGCCAGCCAGAAGCAGCTCGACCGCGGCGCGCGCATGGTGGAGCTCCTGAAGCAGGGCCAGTTCGGTCCCTTCGACGTCATCGACCAGTGCATCTCGCTCTACGCCGCCGGCAAGGGCTACATGGATGACGTCCCGGTTGCCAAGGTGAGCGCGTTCGAGAAGGGCCTGCTCGAGCACTTCCAGGGCCCGGCGAAGGCCGTGCGCGACCAGCTGGCCGACAAGAAGAGCTTCAAGGGGCTCGACGACCAGTTCGGCGCGGCGATCAAGGCGTTCAAGGCGACGTTCCGCTGATCCATCCGGCGATCGAGTCCCACCGCGCCGACTATGCCGGCCGCCGGGTGGCGGTCACCGGCGGCGCGGGGTTCATCGGGAGCCACCTCGCGGACGCGCTCGTCGCGCTCGGGGCGGACGTCACGCTGCTCGACGACCTGTCGAACGGGCGCGTGGCGAACCTGTCCGGCGCCGCGGCGCGGGCGCGCCTGGTGCGGGGCAGCATCCTGGACGCGGCGGCGCTCGACGAGGCGCTTGCCGGCGCGGAACTGGTCTTCCACCAGGCCGCGCGGGGCAGCGTGCCGCAGAGCATCGAGGCGCCGCTCGACTACCTGGAGACCAACGTCGCCGGCACCATCCGCGTGATGGAGGCCTGCCGCCGCCACCGCGTTCGGCGCGTTGTCTACGCGGCCTCGAGCAGCGCCTACGGCGGGGCGCCGGGGTTCCCGAAGGTCGAGTCGATGCGGCCGGACCCGCTCTCGCCCTACGCCTTCTCGAAGCTCGCCTGCGAGTCGCTCCTGCGCACGTGGTGGAACTGCTACGGCGTCGACTCGGTGAGCCTTCGTTACTTCAACATCTTCGGCCCGCGGCAGCGGCATGACTCGCCGTACGCCGCGGTGGTGCCGATCTTCGCCGAGCGGCTGCGCGCCGGGCTTTCGCCGGTGGTGTACGGCGACGGCACCCAGACGCGCGACTTCACGTTCGTGGCCAACGTCGTGCACGCCAACCTGCTGGCCGGGCGCGCCGCCGGGCCGCTCGAGGCGCGCGTCCTCAACATCGCCTGCGGGACGAGCCACGCGCTGCTCGAGCTGGTGGAGCGGATGCAGGCGATCCTGGGGACGAGCGTGGCATGCGAGTTCCGCCCGACGCGCGCGGGCGACGTGCTGCACAGCCGTGCGTCGGTCGACGCCGCGCGCGAGGCGATCGGGTACGAGGTGATCGTGCCGTTCGACGAGGGCCTGCGCGCGACGCTTGCGGCGCCGCGCTGAGGCGCGGTTGGCCGGGGACTGCCCACACCTCACGGGCAGCCCGCCGGCCGTGATTCGAGGTCGCCTTCCCACCCCCGCCGGGCGCCCCCTGCGCCGGGTCGAGCGGTGAAACGACCGGGGACGCCCCGACTGTCGGATGCGTCCCCGCGCGTTGCAAGCGATGCGCGCCCCGGTTTGCCGGAATGTCCGACTTTCCGCTACTCGCCGATGTCCTCGGCCCAGAGGTCGGGCTTCTCGCGCTGCAGCCGCTCCATCAGGGCCACGCAGCGGGGGTCGTCGACCACGGTGAGGTCGATGCCGTTGGCGCGCATCCAGCCCTCGGCGCCGAGGAACGTGCGGTGCTCGCCGATCACCACCCGCGGGATCTTGAAGAGGATCGCCGTGCCCGAGCACATGGGGCAGGGGCTCAGCGTGCTGACCAGGGTGAGCGCCCGCCAGTCGCGGCGGCGGCCGGCGTTTCGGATGCAGCTGACCTCGGCGTGGGCGGTCGGGTCACCCGACTGGACGCGCATGTTGTGGCCGGCGGCCACCACGCTGCCGGAGGCATCGAGCAGCGCGCTGCCGATCGGGATGCCGCCCTCGCGCCAGCCCTGCTCGGCCTCGGCGATGGCCGCATCGAGCCCGCGGCGCAGGTGCTCGGGGTGGATGGGGTGGGCGCTCATCGGTCGTCCTCGTCGTGGAAGGCGTCCTGGAAGTCCGGGCTCTCCCGGTCGACGGCGTGTGCCAGGCGCGCCTCCTCGGTGGTCATCTCGCGGGGGCCGTCCTCCTCGAGCTCGCGCATCCGCTGCCAGTCGGCCATGGTGATGAGCACCTCGCGCGGGCTGGCGCCGCGCGCCTCGCCCAGGATGCCGGCCGCCGCCATCTGGTCCACCAGGCGGCTGGCGCGGCCGTAGCCGATGGCCATCTTGCGCTGGAGCAGGCTGACGCTGCCGCGGTTCTCCTCGATCATGATCTCGACGGCACGCTCGAAGAGCTCGTCGCGCTCGGACGCGCTGCCGGGTCCGGCGGCGCCGCCCGCGCCGGGCTGCTCGGACGCCGAGCCGGGCCCGCGGATCGCCACCAGCACGCGCTCGAAGCTCGGTGCGGCGATCTCCTTGAGGAACGACGTGACGGCCCGGGCCTCGCGATCGTCGACCAGCGTGCCCTGGGCGCGCACCGCGTCGTTGCCGCCGTTCTTCACCACCAGCATGTCGCCCTGGCCGAGGAGCAGCTCGCCGCCCTTCTGGTCGAGGACGATGCGGCTGTCCATGGCCGAGGCCACGCGGAACGTGACGCGGCAGGGCATGTTGCTCTTGATGAGGCCGGTCACCACGTTCGCCTGCGGGCGCTGCGTGGCCAGCACCAGGTGCATGCCCACGGCGCGGGCCTTCTGGGCGATGCGCACGATCGACTGCTCGACCTCGCGGTGCTGCATCATGAGGTCCGCCAGCTCGTCGATCACGAACACCATGTAGGGCAGCTTCTTGGGCGTGCGGATCCAGGCCTCCTCGCTCGGCGGCGCGAGGGCGGCGCGCAGCGCCTCGTCGCCGAGGTCGTTGAATCCGCGGATGTCGCGGACCTTCGCGGCCTTCAGCAGCTCGTACCGCTCCTCCATGTGGCGCACGGCCCATTCCAGGATGCCGGCGGCCTTCGACATGTCGGTGACCACCGGCACCATCAGGTGCGGCACCTCGCCGAACTGCGCCATCTCCACCATCTTCGGGTCGACGAGGCAGAGCTTCAGCTCGTCGGGCCGCTTGGTGTAGAGCCAGCTCATGATGATGGTGTTCATGCACACGCTCTTGCCGCTGCCGGTGGTGCCGGCGATGAGCATGTGCGGCTGCTTCGCCAGGTCGAGGACCAGCGGCTCGCCGGCGCTGTCCTTCCCCAGGAACATCGGGAGCGCCATGCCCTCGGCGGCCGGGCCGCTCATCAGCTCCTTGAGGCGCACCTTCTCCTTCTTCTGGTTGGGCACCTCGATGCCGATCGCGGTGCGGCCCACCATGTTGGGGATGATGCGCACGTTCGGGGCACCCAGCGCGCGCGCGATGTCGTCGTCGATGACCTGCACGCGCGCGGCGCGCGTGCCGGGCGCGAGCTCCACCGAGTACAGCGTGACCACCGGCCCGCTCTCGATGCCGACCACCTCGCCCTGCACGTCGAACTGGCGCAGCGCGGCCTCGAGCGTGCCGGCCTGCTCGCGCACGTAGGTCTCGATCTCGGCGGAGTAGTTGCCCTCGGGGTCGGCCAGCAGCTCGAGCGTGGGGAACCTGTAGCCCGAGTAGTCCTCGGTGCGCGGGATGTCCTCGTCGCGCAGGGCGGTCTTCGTGGGGGCGCTCGCCATGCGCACCGGCAGGCGGGCGATCTTCGCCTTCAGCTCGTCGGCAGAGAGCGGGGCGCGCGCGGGAGACGGGGCGTCGATGACCTCGTCGGCGTCGCCCGAATCCTCGACGTCGGCGTCCTCCTCGTCGACGTCCTCTTCCTCGCCGTCGTCCTCGGACTCCTCGCCGCTGTCCTCGATCCCGGCGTCGTCGTCATCGTCCGCGTCGACCTCATCGTCCGCGTCCTCGACCACCTGCACGTTGTCGGCGGACTCCTCCTGGTCGTCGCGGGTGACGATGACTGCCTTGCTCGCCTTCGCGCCGGCCGGGCGCGCGGCGGGAGAGGCCGATGCCCCGGCGAGCGCCGGCGCATTGCGGCGCATGCCCAGCATGCCGGCCCAATCGGCCTTCCATGCGGGCTCCAGGAACGAGAGTCCCTGCATCACCGCGCCCGGGATGCGCATCACCACCTCGTCGGCGGCGACCAGCGCGCCGATGACCGCGGCGCAGAGCAGGATGAGGCTCGCCGCGAAGGCGCTGAAGCGCTCGGCCAGCT
>JBJTJU010000235.1:0-5344 GCA_046096165.1 Phycisphaerales bacterium
ACGATTCGGCGTGCCCACGCTCTGGGAATCGGGCGCGTCGGTGCGCTTCGCGTGCCTCGCGGCGGCGCTCGTCGCGTGGGCCCTCGCGGACGGCTGGAGCTGGCGCACCGCCGATGGCACGCGCTGGCTCACGCGCACCGCGATCGCACCCATCGCGGTGCTGGCGATGGTGCCCTTCCTCTACCCGACCGCCGCGCTCAAGGCCGCGAAGCACCCGTGGCCGTTCCTCGAGAAGCACCGGGACGCACTGCGCGTGGTCGACGTGCTGGTGGTGGCCGGCGGTTCGCCGGCGCTCGCGACGAGCTGGACGACCGGGCGGCGCGACCTGGTGATCGCCGGGTGGGCCGACGAGTTCGACAACGAGCTCAACCTTGCCGAGGAATTGCCGCGGCGGATCGGGTGGGAAGAGGTCGCCGAGCGCGCCTTGGAGGCGCGGACCTCGAATCCACCTCGCACCTTCGCGGTGCTATGCACGACCGAGGTCGTCGAACGGATGCTCGAGTCGAATGGGCTGCCGCCGCCCTCCGAGCAGGACGCCGACCGCGACCTGACCGTCCTGTACTGGCGCTGACCCCGCTCACCCCGGCCATCAACCCGGCCCGAGCGGGATGCCGAGCGACTCCCATGCCACCAGGAACGCGGTCCACGTGACGAGCGCCGTGATGCAGTACGGCACCAGCAGCGCGATCAGCGTGCCGATCCCCGCATCAGGCTGCCAGCGACGGATCGCCACCAGGATGATGACCAGGTAGGCGTTGAGCGGTGCGATCGGGTTGGTGCACGAGTCGCCCACGCGGTACGCCGCCTGCACGAGTTCCGGCCGCATGCCGGCCTGCGCGAGCATCGGCACGAGGACGGGCGCCAGGAACGCCCACTTCGCGCTTGCGCTCGATACCAGGAGGTTCAGGAGCGCCGTCGCGCCCACGACGGCGACGAGCATCGGCCCCGCGCCGAGGCCGAGCGACTTCACGACCTGCGCGCCCTCGATCCCGATCACCGTCGCCAGGTTCGACTGCCGGAACCACGCGATCGCCTGCCCGGCGAAGAAGGCGAGCACCACGTAGGTCCCCATGCCGGCCATCGCCTGGCCCATGCGGTTGGCGACGCAGCGGTCGGAACGGATCTCGCCGCTCGTGGCGCCGTAGGCCACGCCCGGCAGCAGGAAGAGCACCAGCAGCATGGGCACGATCGCCTCGGTCCACGCGGGCACCATGGTGGTCGTGCCATGCCGCTGCACCTCGCCGGTGAGCGGCCCGCCGGGGACGAGCGCCATCGCCATGAACGCGCCCGCCGCCAGCAGGAACGCGGCGAGGGCCGCCCACAGGCCACGGCGCTCGGCGGCCGTGAGCGAGTCGTCGCCGGTGGTCGCCCCGCCCTGCGCCAGCTGGCGCTCGACCGCCGCACGATCGAATCGCGGCGCCACGATGCGGTCGGTCACGAACCAGCCGACCGCCGTGATCAGGAACGTCGACGCCACCATGAAGTACCAGTTGCAGTCGGCACGGACGATGGCGTCCGGGTCGACGGCACGCGCCGCCTGCTCGGTGAGTCCCTGGAGCAGCGGATCGAGGCTCGTGATCGCGAGGTTGGCGCTGAAGCCTCCGGCCACGCCGAACGTCGCGGCCGCGATGCCGGCAAGCGGCGAGCGCCCGACGCGCGCGAACACCCCGGCCGCCAGCGGCGGCAGCACCACGTACCCGGCATCCGCGGCCGCACTCGACATCACGCCGATGAACACCACCGCCGGCGAGAGCAGCGCGCGCGGCGTCACCATCACCAGCAGCTTGAGGAGCGCGGGGAAGAGCCCCGTGCGCTCGGCGACGCCGATCCCGAGCATCGCCACCAGGACGATCGCGAGCGGCGGGAAGTCGAGGAAGTTCCGGATCGCCTGGGTGAAGATCCATCGCACGCCGTCCGCGTCGAGGAGCGACCGCACCGCTACCGTCTTCGACGGGTCACGCGGATCCACCACCGACCAGCCGGCCCACGCACCGAGCGCGCTCGCCAGCAGCGTGGCCGCCCCAAGCAGCACGAACAGCGTCGCCGGATCAGGCAGGCGGTTGCCGACGCGCTCCACCGCCGAGAGGAAGCCGGAAGGACGGGCCATCGGCGCGCAAGGTAGCCAACGCCCCATGCACGACCCGTGATAACCGATGGGTGACGGCGATGACGGCCAGGCCGGGTTCCGCTAGACTTCCGCGCTCCGGGCGATTAGCTCAGCTGGCTAGAGCACACGCATCACACGCGTGGGGTCACTGGTTCGAATCCAGTATCGCCCATTCATGCAGACCCGCAGGCAGTGCCTGCGGGTTTGTCGTTCACGGTGTCCCGACCGGCACCCCGATCCGCGCCTCGACCATCATGCGCGCGACGTCCGGCATCCGGTGCTGCGCGCTCCATCCGATCAGCTGCTGCGCGCGTGAGGGATCCGCACGCCCGCATTCGAGTTCCGTCGGCCGCACCAGGCTCGGCTCGAACGACACGTGCCGCTGCCAGTCGAGCCCGGCCGCCGCGAACGCCTCGCGCACGAAGTCCTGGAGGGACGACGTGTGCCCGGTCGCGATGACGAGGTCGGCCGGTCGCTCGCACTGGAGCATCCGGTGCATGGCGACGACGTACTCCGGCGCCCAACCCCAGTCGCGCTGCACGCTCAGGTCGCCGAGCTGCAGCGAGTCCGCCTCGCCGGCGGCGATCCGGCACGCCGCCGCGACGATCTTCTGGGTGACGAAGCGCTCGGGCCTCAGCGGGCTCTCGTGGTTGAAGAGGATGCCGGTGCACGCGTGGATGCCGTAGGCATCGCGGTACTGCGCGACCTGCCAGAAGCTCGTGGCCTTCGCGATCCCGTAGGGGCTGCACGGGCGGAACACCGTGTCCTCGTTCGCCGGCACGCCGCCCGTGTTCCCGAACATCTCCGAGCTGCCCGCGTTGTACATGCGGATCGGCGCCTTCAGCAGCCGGATCGCCTCGAGCAGGTTGATGACGCCGACCACGATGCTCTCGAACGTCTCGACCGGCTGGTCGAAGGACATCCGCACCGAGGACTGTCCGGCGAGGTTGTAGATCTCGTCGGGCCTCGTGGACGCGACAGCCTGCAGCGTCGAGCGAAAGTCGACCGGCGACATGCTGATCACCTGCACGCGGTCACGGATTCCCAGGCGGCGCAGGCCGTCGAACCGACCTGTCTCCGCGTCACGGCTGGTGCCGGCGACGTGGTACCCGAGCGACAGCAGGTGCCCCGCGAGGTATGCGCCATCCTGTCCGCCGATGCCGGTGATGAGGGCGCGCTTCATGGATGTCGGGGCACAGGGTACCGCGGCGGGTGCCGAGGCCCTTCGTGAAACTGCAGTGGCCGCCTACCCTGCGGACATGCGCGGAGCCCGGTACCTCGCCGTCCTTGCCGCGGCATCGACCGCCCTTGCCGGAGGGACCTCCGGCTCCTTCCAGCTGCTGGGGCAGGTCGGCCTGACCCCGAGGGGCGCGTCCGCGGACGGGAGGGTGGTGGTCGGCTACAACCAGAGCCAGTTCTGGTTCTGGACGCCGACCCAGGGGCTCGTGCAGATCGGCGGCATCACGCCGTCCTCAGGTGGCGCCGGCAGCGCGGGCGTCAGTGACGACGGCACCCGCATGGGCTACACGGTGATCAACCCGCAGACCGGGAAGACCGAGGGCGCCTTCCACGACATCCCTTCCGGAGGGACCACGCCCATCGGCAGCTTCGGGTTCAGCTGCGACCTCGGCGCCACGAGCTGCTGGGGCATCTCGGGAGACGGCACGACCATGGTCGGCCTCGGCTGGCACCTGAACTGTGCCGCCCGCGGATACCGCTTCTCGTCGTCCGGCGGCCTGGTGGACCTTGGTTCGTCCGTACCCGGTTCGCCATCGCGCGCCAACGCATGCAACGTGGACGGCACCGTGATCGCCGGCTGGCAGGATTCGGAGGCAGGGGCGCGCATGGCCGCGGTCTGGACCAACGGCGTGCAGCGCCTCATCACGACGAACACCGGTGCCGCACTGGGCGAGGCGGGCGGCGTGAGCGCCGACGGCAACTGGGTGATCGGCCAGGGCAGTTCGTCGAACGGCTTCCTGGGCTGGCGATGGAGCCTGGCGACGGGCTACCTGCCGCTGCCGGCGTCGCCGATTCCAACCCTGCCCCGGACCTTCCCGACCGCGATCAGCCAGGACGGCAGCCGCGTGCTGCTCTTCTACCGGACGCAATTCCCACCCTCGACCGGCGGCGAGGGCTACATGTGGATCAACGGCTCGCTGGTGTCGCTGGAGGTGCTGGCCGCGCAGGCCGGCATCGCGCTGACGCCGGACATCCGGATGGCGCTTCCGCTGGGCATGTCGCGCGACGGCTACACCGTGGTCGGCACGGCGCGCACGGCGAGCGGCGTGCAGGGATTCATCCTTGACCTGCCGCGACCGGCCCCGTGCCCGGCCGACCTGAACGCGGATGCCGCCGTGAACGGCGATGACCTCGGCATCCTGCTGGGCGCGTGGGGTGCATGCCCCGGATCCGGCTGCCCTGCGGACCTGAGCGGCGACGCCACCGTGAATGGCGACGACCTCGGCATCATGCTGGGCGCATGGGGTGCGTGCGGCGCGAACTGACGGCGTGAATCCGTGCGTGCGCAGACATCGGGGATCGATCACGTCATCCCGGGCGGCCGTCGCGCCCTCGGTTCCGTCCCATGGGCGCCAAGCAGCTGAGCGAGCGGATCCTCGATGCTGCCGACATCCGGGTGAACGGCGACCGCCCGTGGGACATCCGTGTCCGCAACGACGGCTGCTACGACCGCGCGGGCGCTGCGTGCGGGCGGCGAGCGCGTGGTGGTGCGCCGGCGCCTTCCGCGCGCGGCAGATGCACCTCTTCCAGGCGGTGTTCTCGCCGACCGGTGTGCAGGGCGGGTACGAATCCAATCGCTAGCCCGCGAAGTCAGGCCGCGCCGTGGCTGCGGAGCGCGCACCCCATCAGCTTGTAGAGGACGCGCGCGCCGACGCAGCCATTCCCCTCGTCACCGGGTGCGCCGGGCGCCACCTCGCAAAGGTCGAAGCCGATGACGCGGCGGCCGCTCGACGCGAGCAGCTCGAGCAGGTGGCACACCTCCGGGAACGTCACGCCGCCCGGCACCGGCGTGCCGGTGTGCGGGCAGTGCTCGCTGGTCAGGCCGTCGATGTCGAAGGAGACGTACACCTCGCGCGGCAGCGCGGCGATGATCTCCTTGCACACCTTGGTCCAGGTGGCGCCGGCGAACTGCCGGTCGCGCAGGCGCTGGTCGTAGAAGGTCTTCACGCGTCCCTTGGAGCGCGCGGCGAACTCGACCTCGCGCGCGCCCACGTCGCG
>JBJTJU010000236.1:0-4839 GCA_046096165.1 Phycisphaerales bacterium
CTTCGACCTGGTCCGCGGCGGACTGGACGGCTACCTCGCGATCGTGCGCCGTGCGGACTGCGACGACGCGTGGCGGACGCGCGCGGTGAAGGCGATCGACGGCGCGCTGCCGGGGCTTCCCTACGACCTACGCGTTCAGTACCTGGTGTCGCTGGCCGACGCGCTGGCCGCCCGGGGGCGCACCGACGAGGCGCGCGCCGCCCTCGACCGCGCCGACGCCGTGATGGCGTCCGCCGGCTTCCTGCCGGAGGACATCGTGCCGATCGGCGCGCCGATCGCCGTCGCCCGCACCCGGCTCGGCGACCGCGACGCTGCGCGCGCCGCGCTGCGTCCGCTGCGCACCACGTTCGAACGGCGCCGCGAGGAAGTCGTGAACCTGCGCCGCGCGACCAGCTGGCGCGCGCTCGCCACCGGGTTCATGGGCCTCGGCGACCGCGCCGATGCCGAGGCGTGCTTCGCGGCCGCGCTCGAGGACGGCGCGCTCAACCCGAACGCCCGTCCGCGCGCCGAGGACCTGTGCATGACGCTCCTGGCGATGGCGCGCTGCGGCTTCGTGCCGACGGAGTCGATGGAGCGGCGGATCGACGCGATCCGTGCCGGCCTGGCCGACCCATGGTGACGATCCGCACGACGGCCGCGTTCGCGGCCACCATCGCCGTCGCCGCGCTCGTGGCCCCCGCGGCCGCGCAGGCGCCGGCCGCCACCGGCTCGGTGCGCGGAGTGGTCACCGACAAGGAGTTCGGCGCCCCGATCGCGGGCGCCGCGGTCACGGTGCTCGGCACTCGGGCGCGGGTCAGCACCGCGGACAACGGCTCGTACATCGTGCCCAACCTCCCGGAGGGCACGTACACGCTGGTCATCACCAAGGACGGCTTCGTGCGCGAGGTCCGCCCGAACGTCCGCGTCGGGGGCGGGTCGCTGGTCGACGCCGACATCGTGATGGCCGGCGAGTTCGAGGACATGGAGGAGTTCGTCGTCCAGGACATGGTCCTCGGCGGCGAGCCGCTCGAGCGCCAGGAGCTGGTGGTCCCGGACACGTTCGAGCCGATCCTGGTCATCCCGCCGATCGACTTCCAGCTGCGCCTGGAGGCGCCGCAGCTCCTCAACGTCCTGAACGTGGAGATGATCACGCGCTCGGGCGCGAGCGACGCCGCCGCGGCGCTCCTCATGGTGCCGGGCGCCAGCCTTCAGGACGGCAAGTACGCCGTCATCCGCGGCCTGCCCGACCGCTACGTGGCCACGCTCCTCGACGGCGTGCGCCTGCCGAGCGCCGACCCCGACGTGCGCGCGGTGAAGCTCGACCAGTTCCCCGCGGCCATCATCAAGAGCATCCAGGTCAGCAAGAACTTCACCCCCGACCAGCAGGGCGATGCCTCCGGCGGCGCGGTGAACGTCGAGCTGCGCGACATGCCCGACGAGGGCTACCTGCGGATCAGCTCGCAGATCGGCTTCAACAGCCAGGTCCAGAACGGCCAGTTCCTCACCTACAAGGGTGCGGGGATGGACTTCTGGGGCGACAACAACGTCCTGGCGCAGCAGCCCGACCTCGCGGGCCAGTCGTGGCCGAACAACCCCACCGGCACGGAGTTCGGCGACGCGCCGATGATCTACAAGTGGAACGTCGCGGCCGGCGACTCCTGGGAAGTGGACGACGGCGTCAAGGTCGGCGCGTTCGGAAACTTCTTCTACGAGCAGGACGCGTCGGCGTACGACAACGGGCAGCTGAACACGCTGATGCAGGTCGGCCCGGGATCCCAGCTCTCCCCGCGGCCCGTGCAGCAGTCGGGCATCGACGACTTCAAGACCGAGCTCTTCGACGTCACGCAGGGCACCACGTCGATCCAGTGGGGCGGCATGGGCGCGCTGGGCCTGGAGACCGAGGAGCACACGCTCGGCGCCAAGTTCCTGTACACGCTGGTGTCGGAGACGCAGGCGATCCGCCTGATCGACACCCGCGGCGCGGAGTACTTCCGCCCCGGCTACGACCCGAGCGATCCCGCGAGCCCCGGCTACTTCGACTTCTTCACGGCCCCGTGGAACCGGCTGGAGACCCTGAGCTACAGCCAGCTCTCGACGCAGGCGGTGATCCTCAACGGCAAGCACGTGCTCGGGGCCCTGGGGCCCGAGGACGAGCCCGAGGCGCCGGACTTCGTCGGGTTCCTGGCGCCGGTGGTCGACTGGCGCTTCTCGCTGAGCAAGGCCGAGGAGACGCTCCCCGACCAGACGCAGTTCGGCGCCATCTGGACGCCGACCATCATCCCCGGGCTGCTGCCCGAGGGATGGACGGGCTACCCGCCGGCGCAGAACTCGCAGTCGGGCTGGGTCAACCACATCAACTACGGCACCTCGGAGAGCAGCACGCAGGGCGCGCTCAACCTGAAGCTGCCGTTCCTGCAGTGGGAGGACCGCGAGGGGTACATCAAGGCCGGCGGCTTCGCCGACGTCGTGAGCCGTTCGTACACCCAGTCGACGTTCGCCAACACGCTCGACCCGAACACCTTCTACCAGGCGCCCTTCGACGACCCGTGGAGCCTGGTGTTCCCGGGGCAGGTCCACCCGATCAACCCGGTCGAGAGCGACATCAACTACGACGGCTCGCAGGACATCATCGCCTTCTACGGCATGGCGGACATCCCGTTCGCCGAGACGATGAACCTGGTGACCGGCGTGCGCTTCGAGCGCACCGTGATCGACACGCAGGTGTCCCCCGACTCGCCGACGACCATCTGGGTCGACCCGAACACGGGCCTGCCGCGCGACTTCAGCGCGGGCACGGCGGACGCGAACGCGGCGATCAACTCCGACAACTTCCTGCCGATGGTGGGCTGGAACTGGAACATCACCGAGGAGCTGGTGGTGCGCACGGCCTTCGCGCAGACGATCGCGCGGCCGAACTTCTTCGAGATCGTGCCAGTGCTGCAGTACGACTACGTCGGCGGCCCGATCTTCATCGGGAACCCCGCGCTGCAGCTGAGCGAACTCGACAACTACGACGCCCGGGTCGACTGGATGCCGTTCACCGACTGGCTGGTGTCGGGGTCGGTCTTCTACAAGACGATGCGGGACCCGATCCAGTACATCTCGCGCTTCGCGCAGTTCGGCGGCTTCCAGTACACGACCGCGGAGAACTTCCCGAGCGGCAGCCTGCTCGGCATCGAGCTCGAGTCCCGCGTCACCATGGGACCGATCCTCGGCGAGGAGTGGGAGGGCCTGAAGTTCGGCGCCAACTTCACCTACATGGAGTCGCAGGTCGAGCTGCCGCAGGACCAGAAGGACGCGTGGGCGCTGTACGGCCTGCCGCAGTCGACGCAGCAGATGACCCAGACGCCCGAGTTCCTGGTCAACCTGAATGCCACGTACGACCACGAGCCCACGGGCACGCAGTTCGGCCTCTTCTACAACTACCGCGGCGACGCGCTGGTGAGCGGCGGCGTGCCGAACACGGTCGAGCTGACGCCCGCCATCTACCAGCTCGGCTACGGCACCCTGAACTTCACCATGTCGCAGGCGATCATCGACGGCCTGCGCCTCTCGCTCAACGCGAAGAACCTGCTGAACCCGGTGATCACCACCGAGTACCAGACGCCCAACGGCATCACCGGACTGAACTCGAGCTACACCGCTGGCATCGACTTCTCGATCGCGCTGACCTACCAGATCGCCTTCTGACCGACACGGACCCCACGCCATGCACACCGACTGCCTCCGCCGAAGCCTCACGATCCTCGCTGCCGCCGCGGTCCTCGCGACGGCCGGCTGCCGGACCGCGCCGCAGGGCATCGATGCCGCGGCGCCGGCCGCGCCGGGCGCGACGCCCGCAGGCGCGGCGTCCGGGGAACCGACGGGCGATGCCGCGTCGGGACTCGCCGCCGCGGACGGCGTGGGCGGGGTGGTGCCGATGGAGCCCGCGCCGCCGCCGGCCGATCCCTCGATGCCGGCCGACGAGTTCGCGCGCACGGTCGCGCGCTCGGACCTGCAGCAGGTCGCGCTCGGGACGCTGGCGATGCAGCACGGCGAGTAGCAGGACGTCCGCGACCTCGGGCAGCGGATGTCGACCAACCACACCGCGATCCAGGTGATCGTCGGCAAGGCGGCCGCGAAGCAGGGCATCGCGCTGCCCACCGCGCTCGACGGCGACGATGCCGCGACGGTCGAGCGGCTGGGCGCGCTGCGCGGCGCGGAGTTCGACCAGGCCTACATGATGTTCATGGCCGGCGACACGGCGCGGATGCTCGCGCTCTACCGTTGGCAGTACGACAACTGCACCAACGCCGACCTCAAGCCCTTCGCGATGCAGACGATGCCCATCATCGCGGTGCACGCGCGCGTGGCAGACGAGCTGAACAAGGTCGTCAACAAGGAGGCCCTGCGCCTGGCCGCCGAGCGCAAGGCCGCGGAGGCGCAGGCCGCGGCGCAGAAGAAGGCCGAGGAGGAGGCCGCGGCCGCCGCGGCCGCCGCGAAGAAGAAGCCGACGCGCAAGCCGACGCGGCGGTCGACGTCGTCGTCGAGCCAGGGCTGAGCCGGGGGCGGGGCGCACATCCTGCGGACGGAGGGGGCGAAAAATGGCGGGGTGTCGCAGGAGCTTCACCCTGGGGGGCTACTGTCCCCGCACCTCGAAGGCGGTTCGGCCGGCGAGGGACGGAAATACCGAAAATCTCCCGAACAGGCCTTGACAGGACCGATGAGGTTCGGGAACCTATCAAACACCGCACACCGCAAGGATGCGCAGCGTTTCCCGCGCAGAAACCCCCTCAACCGACGGAGCGACCGACCCATGGCAACCACGACGAACGGCACCCCCTCCTCCCGCACCCCGGCCCCCGCGGCCATTGCCCCAGC
>JBJTJU010000237.1:0-3665 GCA_046096165.1 Phycisphaerales bacterium
CCCAAGAAGCTCGACGAGAAGGTCGCCCGCCTGCACCTCAAGCAGCTCGGCGCCCGGCTCACCGAGCTCCGCAAGGACCAGGCCGAGTACATCGGCGTCCCCGCGGACGGCCCGTACAAGCCCGACCATTACCGGTACTGATGCGCACGCCGGCCGAGTCCGGCGCCGCAGTTGGAGGAAATCAACGGGGCCCGCGGCGCAATCCGTGGGCCCCGTCCTTTGAGGTCCCGCAGTCCGCGGCATACTGCACGCATGGCCGCTTGCCGACTCGTTCCGTCCTGCGCCTCCGTGCTCCTCGCGCTCGGCGTGGCGCCCGCCGCGGCGGCCGGCGGCACCCCGCACGCAGACTTCGAGAACGGCGTCGACGGCGGATGGTTCGGCATGCAGGGCGACGACGGCGTCGGCGGAGGGACCTGGCACGAGCCCACCGGCGGCAATCCCTCCGGCTGCCTGCACACGGTCTTCAACAACTTCGGCATCGGCTTCTACAACGTCTCCGACCCCTCATGGGCCTGCGACTGGACCGAGGCGACGCAGGTCACCGTGTCGATCGACATCCGGGTGAGCTCGATCAGCTTCTTCGGCCAGAACGTCTCCCGCCCGTGGGTGCTCGAGCTGCGCGACCGCGACGGCGCCACCGGCGGCTATCCGTGGAACAGCGTGTGGATCCGGCTTGCCACCATCTCCGCCGCGACCCACGGCCAGTGGACGACGCTCTCCGTGACCTTCGACCCGCGGTCGACCGTCCTGCCGCCGGGCTGGCGCGGCTCCGGGGCGGAGGACCCGGTGACCTATGAACCCGTGCTGCCCGCGGGCGTCACCTTCGCCGATGTCCTCGCGGGCGTGGACACGGTGGCGTTCACCACGCTGCAGCCCGGCATGTTCTTCGGCTTCACCGACCACGACATCCGCATCGACAACGTGCGCGTCGAGCGCACGGTGCCGTCGCCGGCCGACCTCAACGGCGACGGTGCCGTGAACGGCGACGACCTCGGGATGCTGCTCGGGGCGTGGGGCCCGGCCGCCGGCTCGCCGGCCGACCTGAACCAGGACGGCATGGTCGACGGAATCGACCTCGGCATGATGCTCGCGGCCTGGACGACCCCCTGAGTTCAGGGGCAGGCGCCCCATGCGCCGAGCAGGATCCCGAGGTCCACCCCGTCGACCGCGCCGTCGGCGTTGAAGTCCGCCGGGCACGTCGCGCCGCACGAACCCCACGCCCCGAGCAGCGTGCCGAGGTCCAGCCCGTCGACCGCGCCGTCGGCGACGAGGTCGCAGGGGCAGGGCGCGTCGATCGATGTGACGGTCACCGCCACGTAGTCGTGGAACGTCTCGTCGGCCGGGCGCTCGGCGTACACCAGGAAGCGCACCGTGCCGTCGGCCGCCACGAAGTCGGCGACGTTTGCGCGGATGACGGCCGAGAGCACCTCGTCGCGGTTTCCCGCCCAGCTGTCGGCGTAGCGGTTCTGCCCGACCAGGCCCTGCGGGTTGCCCCACTGCGAGAGCGCCACGTTCCATACGTAGAGCTCCGCCTGCGTGCACCGGTCGGCGTAGCCCTCCCAGGCGATGCGCAGCTCGTCGATGCCCGCCGGCTGCTCGTCGATGCGCACGCGGAAGACGTGCGTGGCCTCGCTGCTCGATGCCACCGCCGGCGTGACGTACCGGTTGGCATCGGTGTTGCCGCCGGTGGCATTCGAGGTGGCGATCGCCGCGTAGTTGGCCGTGGTGAATGCGCCCGAGACCGGGAGCGGCAGCCCCGAGACGAGGCCCCACGAGGACGTCTGCGTGCCGGTGGCGAAGTGGGTGACTCCGGCACCCTGCGAGAAGTCGTACGTGCGCCGCGTGCCCGGCCCCACGCGGAAGGGGTTGCCGACCGCCAGGAAGGTGTCGCCGTCGGACGCGCGGGCCGTGACGCGCACGCGCACGCCGCTTCCCGCGAGTCCCGCCGGCACGGTCCATGCGAACGACCCCGTGTCCGGGATCGCGGTCGCGATCGGGGTCCAGGCGGTGCCGTCGGCCGACCACGCGAGGTCGACGGATGCCAGCGCGCGGTTGTCCGTGTCGGAGGCGTTCCAGCGGATCTCCCGCACCGACCCGGCGAGCACCACGTCGCCTGCGCCCGGCGACTGCACGTGGGCCGCCGGCAGCGCGTCCGCGTAGCGCGGCACCTGCTTCACGATGCAGTGGATCGCGCCCGAGGCGCCGATGATGCCCGAGCACTGGATGGGGACGAGCGTCACGCCGGGGCCCGCCGCCGCGGTCCAGCGGGTCATCGCCTCGGTGTCGCGTGCGTTGTAGGCGGAGTTGCCGCCCGGCACCAGCGCCGTGCCGTACACGGGCACGAAGATCCGGTCGTTCACCCGGAACGCGTTCGCGTAGGTGAAGTGCGTGAGGCCCGAGTTCCATGCCGGGGTCCGGAACACCTCGAAGCCGAGCGCCTGCATGTACGGCACGGCGTTGTTCGTGACGCTGATCGCCGTGGCGTTCGACCCGGCGATGAACTCCGAGATGATCACCGTGTCCTGGTCGACGAGGTACATCCACATGTCGATGTGGCCGGTGCCGTCGACGCTGGTGGGAAGCTGCGGCAGGATGTGCAGGACGTCGATCCCCTGGAAGGCGTCGTGCAGCTCGCGGATCAGCGATTCGTTGAAGCCGCCCGACGCGGGGTTGTCGACGTTCACCAGCGCGGTGCAGAAGCCGCTGCGGTCGGGACCCGCCTGGAAGTTGCCGCCCGAGTAGTAGAGGCCCTGGTGGTGCGCCCGCACGCCGAAGGTCGAGTCCCCGAGCAAGGTCGGCACGAAGTTGTCGAGCGCCCGGCCGGGGTAGTAGTGGCTGTCGACGATGCCCAGCGTCCCGCCCTCCCACGCGAAGTGCGGCCCGTAGTCGCGCATCCAGATCGAGTCGTTGGGATGCACGATGAGCACCACCTTGGACATGTTCGCGCCGGCCGCCGCGAAGGCGCTCGCCGCGGAGTTCGCGGTGGTCTGGTTGGCGACCACCACGTAGGCGATCTCGTCGTGCGCGGGGCTGGCCGTCAGCGCGACGACGCATGCCGTCACCACCGAGTTCCAGCTGCTGCCGTACTGGAACAGCACGCCGCGCGCGGGCGCGTACTCGGGCGGCGACTGGACGACGGCGGGATCCGGCACGAGCGACGCCGCGGTGCCCTCCGGCCCGCCGATCCGCACCGGGTACGGCACCACCGGCTGGTCCGGGTCATACGGGGTGCCACCCTCGCGCACGCGCGAGAGCGTGGAGCGATGCTCGCGCTCGGCCGCCTGCGAACCGGAGGCGACGGGGGCGGCGGCGACGGCCGCGACGAGGCAGAGCAGGGTGGTCTGGGTCTTCATGGGCGTGTCGCCTGGGGAAGGCGTTCCAACGGTAGCACGGGTGTCCGTCCGCGGGACGTGCTTTCCGGCGGTTCCGGCCCCCCTCATCGCTCGAACAGCCACCACTTCGGCGTCGCCGGCACGCCGCGGCGCAGCCCGAACTCCCGCTCGGCCACCTCGATCACGAAGCGGGCCGCCTCGGCCGGGTCGTCGGTCACCTTCACCAGGTCGAGGTCGCCCGGCGAGATGGTGCCGTCGGGGATCATCCGGTTGCGCACGAAGTCGTCGAGCTCGTCCCAGTAGGCCTTCCCCATCATCACGATCGGGAAGCCC
>JBJTJU010000238.1:0-3755 GCA_046096165.1 Phycisphaerales bacterium
CCCGGCCGGCGGCGGCGCGGCAACGTCGAACCAGAGCGCCGCATCGCCGAACCACCGCCGGAACAGCCCGAACGCCACCGCGCCGGCCAGCACGTGCACCGCGATCGAGACCACGATCACCGCGAACATGCCGATGGCGACCGCCCACGACGCGGGATGCACGTAGATGCGCCACTTCCAGCGCGGCACGACGACCGGCTCGGGGAAGGGTGCGCCCACGGCGGGGCCCGCGCTCACGGGGACAGCCGCGTGCAGGTCCACGTCCCGTCGCCGGCGCGCAGGTAGGCCATGCGGTCGTGCAGCCGGTGCCGGTGCCCCTGCCAGAACTCGATCCGCTCGAGCGCGATGCGGAAGCCGCCCCAGTGCGGCGGGCGGGGGATGGGCTTGCCGGCGAAGCGCTCCTCGAACTCCTTCACCGCCGCCTCGAGCGCCGCGCGCGTGGCGACGGGCCGGCTCTGCTGGCTGGCGCAGGCGTTCACGCGGTTCTCGCGCGGACGGCTCTCCCAGTAGGCGTCGCTCTCCGCCTCGGTGGCGTGCATCACCGCGCCCTCGATGCGCACCTGCCGGTCGAGCGGGTCCCAGTGGAAGTTGGCGCACGCACGCGGGTGCGCGCGCAGCGCCTCGCCCTTGCGGCTCTGGCGGTTGGTGTAGAAGACGAGTCCCCGTTCGTCGATCCCGCGGCAGAGGACGACGCGCACGCTCGGGCGGCCGTCGGGGTCGACGGTCGCGATGCTCATCGCGTTCGGGTTGGGCAGCGTCGTCGCCTCGTGCGCGGCGTCGAACCAGCGGCGGAACGCCACCAGCGGGTCGGCCGGCGGGTGCTCGAAGTCGATCGCGCTCGCGGCGTGCTCCATCGGCGGGTGCTTCATCATGGTCGGGCGGTCCTCGTCGTCAGTGCTCGATGCCAAAGTACCTGAGCCATGCGTCGACCTGCCCGTCGGTGAGCGGGCCCGGGTCGCGCCTCGCCACCGCGCGCCGCGTGCGCGGGGCGCGCGCGGCATCGAGGGCGAGCTGCCGCAGGAACGCCTCGGCCCCGAGGACGTGCGCCCCGCGGCGTCGTGCGGCGCGCTGCACGGCGCGGTCGTTCGTCACCACGGTGATGCGCCGCGGGTGGGAACTCTCCTCGAGCATGCGCTCGATCGCCGCGTCGGCCGACGCACCGCCGCCCGCGTAGCTCACGCGCACCTGCCCGCGCTCGGCCGCGCGCACGTCCTTCGGCTTCGTGCCGTCGCAGACGAGCACCGCCTGGTGACGGCCCCAGCGGCTGGCGGCCACCAGGTCGGCGAGGTCCGGGGCCTCGAGCCCGGAGAGTTCCGGCGGCAGCACGCCGGTCACGTGCAGGACGTTGTAGGCATCGACGAGGAGCATCTGCCTTTATCGGACATCCTAGGCGGCGGGTTTCCCGCGGTTTGTCTTCCATCCCGGGGTCGGGTCTAATGCGCGGCTCCCCGTTGCGCGGGCCACGGCGCCCGCGGGGGATGAACGGACGAAAGGCACCCTCGAATGGCGATCAAGGTCAAGGCGCGCGGAGGCGAAACCGTCGAACAGATGGTCCGCCGCTTCAAGAAGCTCTGCGAGAAGGACGGGCTGACGAAGGAAGTGAAGCGCCGCCAGCACTACGAGAAGCCCTCCGAGATCAAGCGCCGCGCCACGGTGCGCCGCGAGGGTCTGCGCGCCATCGCCGTGCGCAACGCCGCCCGCGGCGTGACCCGTGCCCCGCAGCGCGCTCCCGCCAGCCGGGGCCCGCGCCGCGCCGGCTGACCGGCGCCGCGCCGATCCCGATGATCCGTACCCGGTCCAAGGGCGACCCGGCGGCCTCGCGTGCCTTCGCGGTCGACCTCGCGCAGGCTTGCCTGCTCGACAAGTGCACCGACGTCGTCGTCCGCGACGTGCGGGCCATCAGCCAGGTGTGCGACTACCTCGTGATCGCCAGCGGCACGTCCGAACGGCAGATGCGCAGCGTCGCGCAGGCGCTCGAGGACCTCGGCAAGGCGCGTGCGCAGCCGCCGTTCCGCTCCGACCGCGACACCGGCACCACCTGGATCGTCGTCGACTTCGTGGACGTGGTCGTGCACCTCTTCGAGCCCGAGCAGCGCGAGTACTACGACCTCGAGTCGCTGTGGGCCGACGGCACGCCCGTCGAGGTGCCCGCGCCCACCCGCGCCGCGGGCTGAGGACGGATCCCATGCTGCGCCACGCGCTGCACGCCAAGCTCCACCACGCGACGGTCACCTACTGCGACGCCGACTACGTCGGCTCGATCACCATCGACCGCGACCTGCTCGATGCGAGCGGCATGCGCGCCAACGAGAAGGTGCTGGTGGCCGACTGCGACAGCGCCGCGCGCTTCGAGACCTACGTGATCGCCGGCGAGCGCGGCTCGGGCGTCATCGGGGTGAACGGCGCGTGCGCGCGGCTCTCGGGAATCGGCCACAAGCTGATCGTGATGAGCTTCTGCATGCTGACCGACGCGGAGTTCGCGTCGCACCGCCCGCGCGTGGTGATCGTCGGCGTGGGCAACCGCGTCGGGCAGGTCACCGAGTATGCGCCCGACTGAGTTCCGGACGAACGCGCGGCCGCAGGAGCCTTCCATGGGATCGACCCGAGTGCCGGCATTCATCGTCCGGCGTGCTGCTGCATGCCTCGCGGGCGCTTGCCTCGCCGCACTGTGCCTTGCCGCCATGCCGGCCGAGGGCGTGCGCACCTACCTCGCGGACCTCGCGGTGCCGGGCGGGTCGCTGCGGCTCGTGCTGCGGCTGACCGACGGCGGCGACGCCACCATCGACATTCCCGCGCAGGGCATCGAACGCATGGCGCTCGAGGTGACCGGCGGCCCGGGCGGTGCGCTCACCATGCGCATTCCGGTGCCGGTGCCCGCCTTCATGGACCTGAGGGAGGCGGACGGCGGGCTGGCCGGGACGTTCCGCCAGGCGGCCTTCAGCGCGCCGGTCTCATTCCGTCCGGGCGAGCCCAACAAGCCGCAGGATCCGAAGCTTCCGCTGCCGTACACGGTGCGCGAGGTCGAGGTGCGACACCCGGCGGGGCATGTCCTGGCGGGAACGCTGGTGGTGCCGCCGGGCGCGTCGGCGTCGGCGCGCGTGCCGGGCGTCGTGTTCATCACGGGAAGCGGCCCGCAGGACCGCGACGAGTCGCTGATGGGCCACCGGCCGTTCCTGGTGATCGCCGATGCGTTGGCGCGGCGCGGGATTGCGTCACTGCGCTGCGATGACCGCGGGACCGGCAAGAGCACGGGCAACTTCGCCGCGGCGACGAGCGCGGACTTCGCCACCGATGCCGCCGCGTCCTTCGACCTGCTGGCCGGCGTGCCCGAGGTCGATCCGGCGCGCGTCGGCTTCCTCGGCCACAGCGAGGGCGGGATCGTGGGCCCGATGGCCGCGGAGGCGCTCGAGTCACGGGCGGGACGGGCAGGCGTTCGACCGGCGTTCGTCGTCCTGCTTGCAGGGCCGGGCGTCGACGGTGCCGCCAGCCTGAAGGCGCAGAACGAGGCGATCCTTCGCGCGGCGGGTGTCGGCGGCGACGTGCTTGCGCAGGTGGTCGCGGCGCATGCCGCATGCGTCGATGCGGCTGCGGCGGGGGTGCCCGTCGACGAGCTGCGCGCGAAGGCCGCGGCGATGGTCGAGGCACAGATGCGCGCCGGCGGCGGCGCGGCGGCGATGGACGACGCCCAGCGCGCGACGGTCGTCGATGGCGTGGTGGCGCAGATGCGCGCGCCGTGGATGCTCGCCTTCATGCGG
>JBJTJU010000239.1:0-5592 GCA_046096165.1 Phycisphaerales bacterium
GACGTCATGGTGCCGGTCGCGGTGCCGGCGTTCGCGGCGCTTGCGTCGCAGGCGTCGAGCGTGGCCGCGGCCGCCATCGTCAACGCCCGCGAGAAGGCGCGCATCACGCGGCAGTTCCAGGCCCGCGTCAGCCCGCAGCTCGTGGCGCGCCTCGCCTCCGACCCAGACGCCCTCTCGATGGGCGGCGAGCTGCGCGAGTCGACGATCCTCTTCGGCGACCTGGCCGGCTTCACGACGATCAGCGAGAAGCTCGGCTCCGAGGCCGTGGTGGCGACGCTCAACCTGTACATGGGCGCGATGACCCGCGAGCTGACCGACCGGCGCGCCTACGTCAACAAGTTCCTCGGCGACGGACTGCTCGCCTTCTGGAGCGCCTTCGGCGAGGAGCCCGAGCAGGGGCAGCTGGCGGCGGAGGCGTGCCGCGCCTGCCAGAAGGTGGTGCGCGAGATCGGCGAGCGGCCGGACCGCCAGGGGCTGCCCCCGGTGTCGCTGCGCCTGGGCGTGGCCACCGGCAAGGTGACGATCGGCGACTGCGGTGCGCCGCCCGACCTGAACGACTACACGGTGATCGGCGACAGCGCGAACCTCGCCGCGCGGCTCGAGAGCGCCAACAAGCAGTTCGGCACGGCGATCCTCTTCGACGGCCGCACGCGCGAGCTGATCCGGGACCCCGGCGACCTGCCGATCGTGCCGCTCGGCAAGGTGGTGGTGGTCGGGCAGAGCACGCCGATCGACGTCTTCACGATGCTGGTGGAGACGCCCGCCGAGGGATGGATCGAGAGCGTCGGCACCGCGGTCGAGGCGTTCCGGCGCGGCGACTTCGCGGCCTGCGAGTCGGCGTGGGCTGCGCACGAGTCGCGCTACGGCAAGACGAAGATCGCCAAGGCGTTCCGCGAGGCGCTCGAGGACCCCGAGGACCTGCGCGACGGCGTGCTGCGCCTGCGCGCGAAGTGACGTCGGTCAGCCGAGCCGCTTGATCACGAGCCCCGTCTGGTCGTCCTCGAGCGGCGCATGGTTCGAGAACGCGTGCACCGCGCGCTTGATGGCATCGAAGATGCCCTGGGCGGGCAGGTCGCGCGTGGCGCGCACGATGTCTCGCACGCGGTCCTCGGCGAACAGCTCGCGCACCGCGTCCGGCGCCTCGTAGAAGCCGTCGGTGATCGCCACCAGCACGTCGCCCGGCTCGATCACGTAGCGCTGCGAGTCGCCGTCCGAGTAGGGAAGGGCGAACACCCCGAGCGGCGGCATGTCCGCGCCGAGCGTGACGAAGTCGTCGCTCGCGCGGCGGTAGTGGATGATCGGTCCCTGGCCGGCGGAGATGGTGTGGATCCGTCCCGAGCGGCAGTCGAGCCGCGCGAGCCACGCGGTGACGAACCGCCCGTCGGGCAGGTCCTCGCTCAGCTGGGCGTTGATCTCCTCCAGGATGCGCACGATGGGCTGCCCCAGGCGCAGGCCGACGCGCAGCATGCCGCGCATCTGGACGCTGGAGAGGGCGCTCGCGATGCCGTGGCCGGTGGCGTCGGCGATGCTCAGGACGTAGCCGTCCGGCTCCGCGCCCGGCTCGGCGATCGCGTCGCCGACGAGCGGCACCACGTCATACGCGTCGCCGCCGCACTGCTCGGCCGGCACGCTCTCGCCGGCGATCTCCCAGCCGGCGGCCTGCACGAATTCGTCGGGAAAGGTGCCCGCCTGGATGCCCTTCGCCAGGTCGACCTCGCGCTCGAGCCGCTCGCGCTCGATGCGGTCCTCGATGAGCCGGCCGCGGCGCATCGCGACGGCGGCGTTCGCGGCCAGGCCCTCGGCGAGTTCCTCGTCGGCTGCGTCGAAGGTGCCCTCGCGCCGGTTCAGCACCTGGGCCACGCCGACGAGCTCGCCGTCGTGGTCGAGGAGCGGGATGGCGAGGTTGGTGCGGGTGCGGTAGCCGGTCTGCTGGTCGACGGCGCGGTTGAAGCGCGGCTCGGCGTAGGCATCCGAGATGTTCACGATCTTGCGCGTCGTGGCCGCGAGGCCCGCGATGCCGGCGTCCATCGGGATGCGGATCACCGACGGTGCATCGCCGCTGCCGCCGATCCCGTGGGCCACCTGCGTGAAGAGCTCCTGCTGCTTCGGGTCGAACTCGAACACCGTGGCGCGGTCGGCGTCGAGCAGGTCGCGCAGTGCGTCGATCACCAAGCCCAGGATCGACTGCAGGTCGCCCGTGCGCGAGAGGCGCCTGGACACCTCCAGGAGCTTCGTCGTCCGTTCCGAGTCGCTGCGCACGGGATCAGCCCTTCGGTGCCGCCGCGGGCGCGGCCGGCGCCTCGCCGCCCGGCGACTGCGGATAGATGAGGACGCGATCGTGGGCCAGCAGCACGAGGTCGGCGAGCCCGTCGCCGGTCACGTCGACCACCTGGCCCATGCTCGGCTCGAACTCGCGGCGCTCGCCGCCGGAGAACATCCGGGTCTCGAACACCTTGAACCCGAGGGCACGCAGCAGGCGCTCGGCCTGGCTGAAGGTGAGGATCTCGGCCATCTGCTCGCCGCCATCGAGGACGGTGACGTCCATGTAGCCGTCGCCGTTCACGTCGCCGGGCACCAGCTCGTGCGGCACCTGGCGCGGGTCGTCGCTCGTCCACGTGCCCACGGTGTCGAGCACGATGCGCTCGCCGCCCAGGCGCACCAGCGCGAAGCTGTCGTCGCCGACGGCGAGCAGCCCGTCGTTGCCGTCGCCGGCGAACTTGCCGGCCACCAGCTGCGAGAACTTGAAGCCGGGGATCTCGATCACCTCCGCCTGCTCCCACGCGCCCGACTTGTCCTTGGCGAACGAGATGGCGCGCGCGCCCTCGCGGTCGCCCGCCACCACGCGGTCGCCGAGCGCGGTGAGGGTGACGAGCTTGGCGTCGGTGTTGCGCGCGTTCATCTGCGTGACCACCTGCCAGCCGGGGCTTGCGCCGCCGGCGGGCTTCGGCTCGTAGCGCAGGGCCCGCACGTAGTTGCGGTCGGCGACGAGCAGCTCGCCCTTGCCGTTGCCGTCCACGTCGGCGACGGCCGAGTTGTCCCCGGTGGCCGCCTGCACCAGGCCGAACTGGCCCATGTCCTTCGACTCGAGCACCTTGAACGGCGCGGCCTCGGCGGCCGCATCGGACACCTTCGGCTGCGCGTGCAGCATGATCATCGGCTTCTCGGGGGTGAAGACGAGGAGGTCGGTCTGCCCGTCCTGGTCGGCGTCGATCGACGCCACCGCGTTCGGCGACCGGCTCTGCGCGCCGAGCGACACCACGGTCCGCTTCGCGGCGTCC
This sequence comes from Phycisphaerales bacterium, assembly GCA_046096165.1. GTDB lineage: Bacteria > Planctomycetota > Phycisphaerae > Phycisphaerales > SM1A02 > UBA966. The sequence continues at coordinate 3,279 of JBJTJU010000239.1, forward strand.
TCCTCGCGGTCGACCGGCACCAGCTCGACCGCGAAGCCCTTGCCGCTCGCTTCCTTGGCGACCACGGCAAGGTGCCGCTCGCCGTCGAGGCTCACCAGGTTGATCGCCACCGGCACGCGTCCGGCCCCGAGCTGCACCGCCTGCGGGAAGCCGATCGCGCCGTCCTTCGACGCCGTGCTCCGCCCCACGACGCCTTCCTTCTCGGAAAGCGCGAAGACGATGGCGCCGTCCTTCGTGGGCGCCACCTCGACCGAGTCGAGGTCGGCGAACGACGGGCTCGCAAGGGGCGCACCGAGGCCCTTGGACTTCTCCTGCCGGTACGACATGATCGCGTTTGCCAGCGTGTTGGTGGCCACCACGTCGGAGAGGCCGTCGGCGTTGACGTCGGCCACCACCGTGCGGCGCTTGCGGTTCTGCGGGTCCTCGAAGCTCCAGGTCACCAGGCTCGAGTCGCGCGCGCCCGCGCCCTCGATGGTGCCGCGTCCCACGCGGTGGAACGCCACGCGCTTGGTGGGGCGCTCGATGACGCCCAGGAGCGCCGCCTTCTGCCCGGGCAGGCGCACGGCCGACACCTCGCGCACGGGCGGCATCTCGAAGCGCACCTGCGGGCCGACCTGCAGCCGGTCGCCCTGGCGCTCGGTGAACCACGCGCGCACCGGCGCGGAGTCCTCGGGCACCACGCCCACCACGTCGGTGGTGCCGTTGCCGTCGAAGTCCTCCAGGATCACCGCGACCACGCGGCCGCCGCCCGCGCTCAGCTCGAGCGGCGCGCCGGTCATGTCCTTGTCCAGGGTCCAGAGGGTGATCTTGCCGTCCACCACGCTCACGAGCTCGGGGCGCGCGTCGCCGACCACGTCGGTCACCGCGAGCGCGTCGCGGCTCGAGGAGAGGTTCCGCACCGCCTGCTTGCGCTGCACCTTGAAGGTGCCGGGGGACACCTGGCGCACGAAGACCACGCCCGGCGGGCTGTTGCCGGCGTAGACGAGGTCCATCATGCCGTCGCCGTCCCAGTCGACCGGCACCACCGCCTCCACGCCGCGGTCGACCGTGACGCTCTCGCGACGGTAGCGCCAGTGCTCCGGGAACTCGTTGACGCCCTTCGGCGCCGGCATCTCGTCGGTCGGCTTGGCACCCTTGCGCTGGAAGTGGATGTCGATGCGATTCTTGAAGTTGTCGACCGCCACGAGGTCGCCGAGCCCGTCGCCGTCCATGTCCTGCACGACGAACGGCCCCGCCTTCGGGTCGATCTTCAGCACCTCGAGCGGGCGGAAGCCGAAGTGGCGCGAGAGGTCGTCGGCGCCGGCGGTGGCGCAGGGCAGGGCGGCGAGCGTGAGTGCGATGGCGTGGCGCATGGGATCCTCGCGGGGTTCGGCGCGCACGGGCGCGCGGGCGGCGTATGGTAAGGTCACTCCTCCCGAGGCCCCATCCCGATGCGCATCACCCGGACCGCCACCGCGTTCGCCCTCATCCTCGCCGCGACCGCCTCCGCCGACACGGTGAAGCTGCGCAGCGGCGCCGCGATCAGCGGCACCATCCTGAAGCAGACCGACCGCGCGCTGTGGATCGACATCGGCGCCGACGTGCTGGAGATCAGCATGGAGCAGGTGGACGCGGTGGAGCGCCAGGACGCCGGCTCGGCGCTGACCGCCGACGACTCGCGGCTCTTCTCGACCGCCAAGGACCTGCCGACGCTGCCGCCCAAGGAGCTGGCGAAGTCGCTCGGACCCGCCGTCATCAAGGTGAGCTCCCCGGGGGGCCTGGGCTCGGGCGTCATCATCAGCCCCGACGGCTTCGCGATCACCAATGCCCACGTCATCCAGGGCGAGCAGTCGCTGCGGGCGACCGTCTGGTTCCGCCAGCCCGACGGCTCGCTGAAGCGCGTCGAGATCGACGACGTCGAGATCGAGGCGGTGAGCAACTCGCTCGACCTCGCGCTGATCCGCATCCGCCACCCCGACGGCAAGCCGTTCCAGGTGGCGCCCGTGGAGATGGACGACCAGGTGGAGGCCGGGCAGCGCGTCTTCGCGATCGGCAACCCCCTCGGCCTCGAGCGCACGCTCACCGAGGGCGTGGTGAGCGTGCCGGCCATGCAGCTCGACGGCCGCGCCTACATCCAGACCGACACGCCGATCAACCCCGGCAACTCCGGCGGCCCGCTCTTCAACATGCGCGGCGAGGTGGTGGGCATCACCAACATGAAGATCTCGCTCGGCGAGAACGTCGGCTTCGCCATCCCGGCGCGGTTCGTGAAGGACTTCGTGCGCCACCGCGAGGCGTTCGCCTTCAATAAGAACAACCCGAACTCCGGACACTT
>JBJTJU010000240.1:0-2900 GCA_046096165.1 Phycisphaerales bacterium
GGCGAGGTGGACGCCTTCTTCGTGCGGCTCTCGTCGATCGTGCGCACCTACATCGAGGGACGCTTCGGGATCGCCGCGCCCGACCGGACCACGCAGGAGTTCATCCGCGAGGCCTCGCGCCACCCGGACCTCTCCGGCGACCACGGCCGCGCGCTGGCGGACGTCCTGCGCTCGGCCGACATGGTGAAGTTCGCGGCCGCGCGGCCCGCCGCCGATGCCTGCGGCGACGCGCTGGACCGCATGCGCGCCTTCGTCGATGCGACCGCGCCGCGCGAGGAGGCCGCGGCGTGACCGGCTTCCATGAGTCGAGCGCGTGGTGGCTGCTGCTCCTCCTCCTGGTGCCGCTGGCCTGGTGGCAGCCGCTGCGAGCACGGGCCCGCGCCTCCGTCGGCTTCCCGTCCGCGGCGGCGCTGCGCGCGGCCGGCTCGACGCTGGTCGCCCGCACGCGCTGGCTGCCGCTCGTCCTGCGCACGGCGGCGCTGGCGCTGGTGGCGGTCGCGATCGCGCGGCCCATCAAGGCCAACGAGCAGACCAAGGTCTGGGTGGAGGGCATCGCGATCGAGCTGGTGGTCGACCGCTCGAGCTCGATGCTCGCGATGGACTTCGAGGTGAAGGCCCGGCGGGCCGACCGCCTGACCGCCCTCAAGGACGTGGCCGCGCGGTTCGTCCTCGGCGGCGGGGGCCTGGGCGGGCGGCCCGGGGACCTCATCGGGCTGGTGGCCTTCGCGCGCTTCGCCGACAGCCTCTCGCCGCTGACGCTCGACCACGACTACCTCGTCGACACGCTCGAGGACATCGAGGTGGCCGGCGTGCGCGCCGAGGACGGCACCGCGATCGGCGAGGCCGTGGCGCTCGCGGCCGAGCGGCTGCGCGACGCGGTGGAGCGGGCCGGCGACCTGCCGAAGCCGCGCAGCAAGGCGATCCTCCTCTTCACCGACGGCGAGAACAACGCCGGCGAGATCGACCCGATGACCGCGGCCGAGGTGTGCCGCACCTACGGCATCAAGATCTACGCGGTGGGCATGGGCACCATCGGGCAGGCGCCCTACCCCGTGCAGCTGCCCTTCGGCGGCGTGCAGCTGGTGCCGAGGCCCGTGAACATCGACGAGAAGCTCCTCACCGACATGGCGACGCTCACGGGTGGCCGCTACTTCCGGGCCACCGACTCGCGCAGCCTGGAGGCGATCTACGAGACGATCGACCAGCTCGAGAAGACCACCACCGAGCAGCGGCGGTACCTCCAGTACCGCGACCTGGCGGTCGAGGGATTCGACCTCGCGGGGTTCCGCATGCCGGCGCTGCTGGCCGCGGCGTTCGTGCTGGCGGCGCTCGACCTCGTGCTGTCTCTCACGCGCTGGAGGACGCTGCCGTGACCCCGGCCGACTTCGCGTTCGCCAACCCGTCGGCCGCCACGTGGACGTGGGCCGTGCTCGCGATCGCGGTGCTCGCGGCCATCCGGCTGCGCGGACGCATGCGTGCGCTGCGCACGTTCGCCGAGGATCCGCTGCTGCGTGCCATCGCGCCCCGCGCCGGCGTGGCACGGCCGGCGTGGCGCACGGCGCTGTCGGTCATGGGGCTGGCGGCGCTGGTCCCGGCGCTGATGGACCCGCGCTGGGGCGCCGAGGTCGAGGAAGTGCGCCGCCGCGGCGCGGACGTCTTCTTCCTGGTCGACGTCAGCCGCTCGATGACCGCCGAGGACGCCGCCCCGAACCGCCTCCAGCGGGCGCGCGAACTGGTCGACGAGACCGTGGAGAGCCTCGGCGGCGACCGCGTGGGGCTCGTCGAGTTCGCCGGCACCGCCGCGATGCGCGTGCCGCTCACCCTGAACTACGGCGCCTTCCGCACGTCGCTTTCGGAACTCAAGCCGCTCTCCGGCGCGCGCGGCGGCACGGCCCTGGCGAAGGCCATCGCGCTCGCGGCCGCCAGCTTCCCCGAGACGTCCGCCGGAAGCCGCGCGATCGTCATCCTCTCCGACGGCGAGGACCTCGGCGGCGACGGCCCGGGCAACGACCCGGTGGCGGCCGCGAAGGAAGTGCTCGGCGCGCACGGCATCCACACCTACACCATCGGGATCGGCGACGCACGCGAGGGGGCGCGCATCCCGGTCGCCCGTACCGCCGAGGGCGTGCGCTACCTGGTGCACGAGGGCCAGGAGGTGTGGAGCAGGATGGACGAAGGCGTGCTGCGTGACACCGCGCTTGCCGGGGAAGGCGCCTACATCCCGGCCGGCACCGAGCGCGTCGACATGGCCCGTGCGTACGCTCAGACCGTGGGACTCCTCGAGCGGCAGGAATCGGATGCCTCGACCGTGACCCGGCGCACGCCGCGGTTCCAGTGGTTCGCGGGCGTCGCGTTCGCGTGCCTCCTCGGTGCCACGCTGGTGCCGGCACCGCGCGTGCGTCGGGAGGTGATGACGTGATGATCATCCATGCGTTCCTTGCGGTCGCGCTGCAGGCGGCGCCGGAACCGCCGGCACCTCCGACGCCCGCGCCGATGCCGCCCGCCCCGCCCCCCGCCTCGTTCTCGACGATCGTGCGCGAGGCGCGTGCCAAGCTCGATGCCGGCGACTTCGCGGGTGCCGCCGAGCGCTACGCCGAGGCGCTGCGCGCACGGCCCGAGGCCGCCGCCGCGGCCTACAACCAGGGCGTCGCCCTGTATCGCGAGGGAAAGTACGCCGATGCCGCGCGCACCTTCTCGCAGGCGGCCGAAATCGCCTCCGAGGGAACCAAGACCGACCCGGTCGTCGAGGCGCGCAGCACCTACAACAAGGCCGCGAGCCACTACCGGGCCACGAAGGCGCAGGCGGAGGCCGCGGAGCGGATGCTTGCGTCCGAAGGCGCGAAGGTGCTGGACGGCGCGGAAGCCCCGGCGAAGGAGCCCGTCGACCCCGAGGCCCTGAA
>JBJTJU010000241.1:0-10426 GCA_046096165.1 Phycisphaerales bacterium
TCGCGCAGCTCATCGCGCGCCGCGTCCGCGAGCTCGGGGTGTTCAGCCTGCTGGTCGCGCCGGGCACGCCGATCGAGAAGCTCCGGTCGCTGAACGCCAAGGGCATCATCCTCTCCGGCGGGCCGTCGAGCGTGTTCGACGAGGGCGCACCGACCTGCGACCCCGCGATCCTCGACCTGGGCGTCCCCGTGCTGGGGATCTGCTACGGCATGCAGCTTGGCTGCCGCATGCTCGGTTGCGACGTTCGCCCGGCGGCCGCGCGCGAGTACGGGCGGGCGCAGCTGGACGTCCTCGACGGTTCGGGGCTGCTGCACGGCCTGCCGGCGCGCACCACGGTCTGGATGAGCCACGGCGACCAGGTGCGCGACGTGCACGGCGAACTCGCCGTCCTGGCCTCGACCGACACCTGCCCGGTGGCGGCGGTCGCCCACCGCAGCAAGCCCTTCTTCGGGGTGCAGTTCCACCCCGAGGTGACGCACACGCCGCACGGCGTGGACATCCTGCGCAACTTCCTCTACGGGTCGTGCGGCTGCAGCGGCACCTGGCGCATGGCGGACTTCCTGGAGCGCGAGTGCGAGCGCGTGCGCGCGGAGATCGGCGCCGACCGCGTGATCTGCGGCCTGTCGGGCGGCGTCGACTCGAGCGTCGTCGCGGCGCTCCTGGCGCGTGCGATCGGCGACCGGCTCACGTGCATCTTCGTGGACAACGGACTGCTGCGAAACGGCGAGCGCGACCTGGTCGAGAGCACCTTCCGCGGCGCCTTCGACGTGGACCTGCGGGTGGTCGACGCCTCGCGCGAGTTCCTGTCGGACCTGGCCGGCGTGACCGACCCGCAGGAGAAGCGCCGCCGCATCGGCCACCGGTTCATCGACGTCTTCCGCGTCGCCGCCGCCGGCGTGGGTGCCGATGCGCGGTGGCTGGCGCAGGGCACGCTCTACCCGGACGTCATCGAGAGCGGCGCGAGCCTCGCGGGCACCGCGGCGAACATCAAGCTGCACCACAACGTGGGCGGCCTGCCGGAGAACCTGGGCTTCCGGCTGGTGGAGCCGCTGCGCGACCTCTTCAAGGACGAGGTGCGCCGCCTGGGCGAGGTGCTGGCGCTGCCGCCGCAGATCGTCTGGCGCCATCCGTTCCCGGGTCCGGGCCTCGCGGTGCGCGTGATCGGCGAGGTGACGCCCGAGCGGCTGGCGATCCTGCGCGACTGCGACGAGATCCTCCTGGAGGAGATCGTGTCGGCCGACCTCTACCGCGCGACGAGCCAGGTGTTCGCGGTGCTGCTGCCGGTGCGCACCGTGGGCGTCATGGGCGACGGGCGCACCTACGACAGCGTGGTGGCGCTGCGCGCCGTGACCACCGAGGATTTCATGACCGCCGACTGGGCGCGCCTGCCCTACGACGTGCTCGGGCGCGTCTCCGGGCGGATCATCAACGAGGTCAAGGGCGTCAACCGCGTCGTGTACGACGTGTCGAGCAAGCCGCCGGCCACCATCGAGTGGGAGTGACCGTCAGGACCGGGTGACGCCGCCGTGGCGCGCGATCGCCACCTCGAGGGTGGCGCAGACCGTGTCGACGTCGGACTCGTCCATGCCGCCGTGGAAGGGCAGGGCGATGGCGCGGGCGGCGGCGCCCTCGGCCACCGGGCACTCGCCCGGCTCCGTGCCCATCACCGCGCGCACCTGGGGGAGCAGGTGGGCCGCCGGGTAGTAGTTGGCCGCGCCGATGTCCTGCCGGTGCAGCACGCCGATGATGGCGTTGCGGTCGTCCTCGGTGAAGCGGGTCGTCAGGCGCACGACGAAGTTCGACCAGCTGACGCTGGCGCCGTCCGGCACCGTGGGCAGGACGACCTCGGGGTCGGCCGCGAGGCGGCGCATGTAGGTGGCGGCGAGGTCCTGGCGGCGCGCGATGGTGGCATCGAGCCGGCGCATCTGCGCGCAGCCGAGGGCGGCCTCGAGCTCGCCCAGGCGGCCGTCGTAGCCCCCGGTCGAGACGTACTCCAGGATTGAGCCGATGTCGCGCGGCTGGCCGGCGAAGCTCATCCGGTCGATGCGGCCCTGGTGGCGGATCGCGCGGCATGCGGACGCCAGCGCGTCGTCGTGCGTCACGATCATGCCGCCCTCGCCGGTGGTGACCGGGCGGTTGGTCCAGAACCCGAGGCACGCGAGGCGGCCGAATCGGCCGGCGTTGTCCTCGCCGAGCGTCGTGCCGAGCCCCTCCGCGGCGTTCTCGACCATCGGGATCTCCATGCGGCTGCACAGGGCGATGAGCCCGGGCATGCACGCGGGGTTGCCGAAGGTGAGGGCCGCGAGCATCGCCTTGGTCTTCGGTCCGATCCGCCGGGCGGCGCGCTCGGGATCCATGTTCAGGCTGACCGGGTCGACGTCGACGAACACCGGGCGGGCACCGACGTTGAGCACGCTGTGCGGCATGCTGCTGAAGCCGAATGCCGGCACGAGCACCTCGTCGCCGGGGCCGATGCCGAGGGCGCGCAGGGCGATCTCGATCGCGGCGGCCCCGGAGGACACGCCGATCCCGAATCGCCGCCGGGTGCGCTCGGCGACGAGCTGCTCGAACTCCAGGAGCCGCGTGCCCATGGTGAGCGTGCCCTGGCGCAGCGTCTCGACGACGAGGGCGATGTCGTCCTCCAGGATCTCCGGCCGGTTGAGCGGGATGACATGGGGCGGGCGGTCGGTCATGGCTGGGATTCCTGCGCGGCGGAGCCGCCCATGGCGCGCGTCACCTCGTCGAGGTCTCCGGCCGCGGCCGCCGAGAGCCACGCCGCCTGGATCGCGCGCGTCGGGTCGAGGTCGCCGCCTCCGGCCGCGGCGCGCGCAAGGATGGACTGCTCTTCCGTCGAGAGCGGCTCGGCCGCACGCGCCAGGATCATGCAGGCGAGGCTCTCGCCCATGCGCGGCAGCGAGCCGCGCCGGCCGCGCGCGAGCGCGGGTGCGGGCGCGGCGTGGCTCTCCGAGAGCCCGAGCATGAGGGCCGCCTCGAGGAGGTCGTCGCCATCGACGCGCGTGCCGAGCGCCTCGACGGACGTGGGGTCGGTCTTCGCCAGCTCGCGCACCACGCCCGACACGATCGTGGCGGCGGGGCGTTCGTCGGGGTTCCCGGCGTCGATCTTGCCCAGGAGGTGCCGCCAGACGGGCGCGCTGCGCTCGGGCGGCATCTCGGCCGCGCGCAGGAGCGCCCACTCGGCGCTCGCCGAGTGCCCGGCATCGAGAAGGGTCACCAGCGCCGCGACCTCGTCCTGCCCGGCGGCGATGGCCTTGCCGGCATCCGCGATGGCGTCGATGACGGGGGAGCCGTTGCGGATCGCGTCGAAGTCGCCGGCCGGCACGCCGCGGTCGATCGCCGACAGGAGCTGCATGCCCGCGCGCACGAGCGCCACCTGCGAGCGCTCCTCGCGCACCCGCGTCCGCCAGGCCTCGAGGCCGCGCGGGGTGTCGATGCGCAGCGCCATGCCCACGGCCGGCACGCGGAGCGCATCGGGCGAGCCCGCCCCGCCGCAGGCGGCGAGCAGCTCGGCCGCGGCGGGCTTGATCTCGAAGAGGAGCGACGCCTCGATCGCCGCGCGCATCACCCCGGTGCGCTGCTCGGCGGGCATCGCCGCGGTGCGTTCCAGGAATCGCTGCCAGGGCGCCGGGTCGGCCGCGCCGCCGGAGGGGCCGGCGAGGAGGAGGAGCGATGCCACCCCGGCGGCGACCGGGTCGTCGCCCGTGGCGATCGGCGCGATGCGTGCGGGGTCCCACGCGGCGCCGCGCCGGTGCAGCTCGCCGACGAGGGCGAGCGTCGCCGCCGGCGTGGTCGGGGCGGCCGCCAGGAGGGCCGCGGGGTCGGACGCGCGCAGGATGCCGGTGATGTTGGCGTCGCGCACCACCGTCGCGCGCTCGTCGTCGGAGCGCAGCGCCGACCAGAGCGCGGGGTCGATGCCCTTCTTCGTCACGAGGGCCGTGCCGAGCACGCCGAACACGCGCACCGGCGGCGCGTCGCCACGGGCCATGCCGCGGAACACGGGCTCGAGCCGGGCATCGCCGATTCCGGCAAGGGCGGCGACGGATGCGCCGATCGCCTGGTTGTCGGCGGACAGCGCCGCCCGCAGCCGCTCGACGGGCGCACGGCGCAGGTCGACCTTCTCGTAGAACTGGGCCGCCGCGGGCGCGCAGCATGCCGCCATGGCCAGGATCCACCCCAGCGCAGGCGTGGTTGCTCGGTCCAGTCGGCTCCGCATCCGGCGGAGTCTATCGGCCTGCCCGTGCCCGGCGCTCGACGCCGCGGCGCACCGACTCCACCAGTTCGCGCACCGATCGCGGCGAGGCGCCGTCGTCGGGCCGGAGCTCCTCGCCCCGGTCCATCATGTCGCGCACCCGGCGGGCCGCGGCGTGCGCGCTCGAGTGCGCGGTGCGTCCGAGGTGGCGCGCGATTTCGGGGAAGCTGAGCGTGGTCATCTCGCGGGCGAGGTGCACCACGACGCCGCGGGCGAGCACCACCTTGCGGTGGCGACCGGCGGAGGCGAGGTCGTCGCGGCTGACGCCGAGCTCCTCGCAGGCCGCCTCGACGATGGACGAGATGCGCGGTGGTGCGCCGCGGACGGCTGATTCGCCGAGGCCCAGCGCGCGCTCCACGAGGCCGAGCGTGGCGATGCCGCCCCGGTCCTCGAGCAGGAGCGCCGCGGCGATGCGCGCCAGCGCGCCCTCGATCTCGCGGACGCTGCCGATGGCGCGGTCGCCGATGGCGCGTGCGGCACCGGCATCGAGCGCGATGCCGCGCTCCTCGGCCATGCGCACCACGAGCGACTCGCGCATGCCGCGGTCGGGCGCCTCGACCTGCACCACCATGCCCGCGAGCATGCGGCTGACGAGCGCCTCGCTGAAGGCGCGCAGCGCGCGCGGGTGCGCATCGGTGACGATCGCCACGCGCGCGCCGGCGAGGCCGATGGCGTCGAGCGTGTGCAGGAACTCCGCCTGGGTGGCGCCCTTGTTCGAGAGGAAGTGGACGTCGTCGATGGCAAGGAGGACGAGCCCGCGCCCGCGCGAGCGGAAGGATTCGATGGTGCCGCCGCGGACCGCCTGGATGTAGTCGTTGGTGAACTGCTCGCCTGTCACGTAGCGGATGCGCTCGCCGGGGTGGCGCGCGCGCCGCGCCGCGCACAGGCCCTGAAGCAGGTGGGTCTTGCCCACGCCGCAGCCGCCATGGAGCAGGATGCCGCGGATGCCGCCGAGGTCCCCCTCGGCCATCCGGCGCACGGCCTCGAAGGCGATCCGGTTGGAGTCCCCGACCACGAAGTCCTCGAGGCGGCGCCAGCGGGGCTGGTCGCGCCGTGCGGCGGGGGAGGGCGGGGCCACCGGGACGGCTGCCACGGGCTCGGGCGCCTCGGAGGACTGCTCGCGGACGGAGATCGTCACCTGTTCGAGGCCGACGTCGGCGGCCACGGCCGAGATCTCGCCGCGGAAGTGGCGTTCGATCCAGTCGGCGGCGAACCGACTGGGCACCTGCACCTCGAGCGCGCCGCCCTGGAGCAGGAAGCGCGTGGGATCGGCAAACCACATGCGGTAGCGCGAGGCGCCGATGCGGCCCTCGAGCCGCCGCTCGACCGACTCCGCCGTGGGACCGTCCGTGCGCGTCCGGCCCATGGGGGCGGCGGCGGATGGGGCCATGGCGACGGTGGCGGGCATGCTCGGGTCTTTGGATCCCGGGCACGTGGTGCCCGCGAGGAAGTGCGGTGTCCGGCAGTCCTTCGCACGCTCCCGACGGGGCCCTGCATCCTGCGGGGCGGTGGAAGCGTAACGGGGTCGCCGGGGCGCGCAAGCGGGGGTGCGCGACGCGTCCGCGCCGCGGGCGCGTAAGTGCCGCGATGGTGGTGCGTTCAAGTCAACGAGGAAATTTGATCCACGGTCCGGGGCGCGTCCTGCGCGTGCGGTGTGGACAACCCGCCATGCTTGACACCGATGCGCCGATGGCGCTAGGAGGCCGGCACCGCCACGAAGGCGTCGCGACGGCGCACGGAGACGAACCCGAGCGCGCGGTAGAGGCGTACGGCGGGCGTGTTGCGCGCATCGACGGCGAGCGACGCCGGACCGCGCCGCTCGCATGCGGCCGCGCGCAGGGCGTGCGCGAGGATCGCGCGCCCCATGCCGCTGCCGCGGACGCCTGGCACCAGGCCGAGGTAGACGATGTCGACGGTGCCGGCCGGCGAGGCGGTCGAGACGAGCGCCGCTCCCGCGGGCGCGCCGTCCTTCCAGGCGACGTACCAGTGGCGGGCATCGCCGCTCGAGGCGAGGTGGCCGTCGACGATGTCGCGCGGCGTGCGCAGCTCGGCGAGCCCGGGGCAGTCGAGCGTCTCGCGATAGGTCTCGGCGAGGAGCGGTTCCAGCATCGCGCGGTCGGTCCGGACCCACGGACGGCATTCGACGCCTGCGGGCAGTTCCACCGCGGGCACCGATGCCGCGTCCGGGAGTTCCAGGTAGTCGAGCGTGGCGAGGTGGCGCATGCCTCCCGCCAGGTAGGCCTGCCGCCGCAGGGGTTCGTCGGGGGACGAGAGCGACTGCACCAGCCGGATGTCGCGGCATGGCTCGGCGTCGGCCATCGCATGGGCGATGAGCGACCCGACCATGTCGGCGTGGGCGGTGTCCCGGGGCGGGTTGGTCAACAGGAGGCCGGTTCGGCCCGGGTGGGGCGCCAGGCTCGCCGAGGCCACGATCCGCTCGCCCGCCCAGGCCACCCATGCGCGGGACAGGTCGACGCCCTCGGCGGCTGCCCGGCGCTCGAGGCGCGCGGCCGAGCCGGTCGGGCCCCCGAACGCCAAGGCGATCGCCGTGGCCCGGTCGCCGGCGCCCGCGCGGGCGCAGCGCACCGGCGGTTCCGGGGTCCCTCGACCGAGAAAGCGTGGGATCGGCACGGGCGGGGGAAGCGTAACCGTTCGCCGTCGGGCCACGTAGAATCCCGCATTCCATGGTTTCCGCCCGCCTCGCCGCCTCCGCCGCCTGCCTCGCCGCCGCCAGCATCGCGCTGGCCACGCCCGCGCCCGTCGCGCCCGTCCAGGCGGCGGCGCCGGCTCCGGGCCAGGCCCGCGTCAAGCCGGCCACGCGCGACGACCTCGACTTCCGCCCCGGGGCCCTCACCTTGGTGACCGACGAGGCGACCGGGCAGCGCTTCCTGGTCTTCACGTACGTGGTGGCCAACAAGACCGGCAAGTCACAGCGCTTCGCGCCGCGCTTCGAGCTCCTGATGGGCGATGGCACCATCCTCACGGGCGGCAAGGACGTCCCGGTCGATGCGGCCGCGCGCCTGCGGCGCACCTGCGCCTCGCCGCGCGCGCTGGACCAGTTCCAGGTGATGGGCGACATCCAGGAAGGCGAGGAGCACGCGAAGGACGGCTTCGTGGTCTGGCCCGCCCAGGGCGACACGAAGGAGGTCACGCTGTTCGTCACCGGCACCAGCGCCGCGTTCGACCGCGTGGCGAATCCCGAGGGCGGCAAGGACACCATCGTCCGCCGCACGTGGGTGCGCCACTACGCGATCCCCGGCGTCCAGGCCCCGGCGACCTCCGCCGAGGCCTCGTTCGACACGCTCAAGGACGCGTGGATCATGCGCTGACGGGCGACGGACCCGGCTGCCGATAACGCGCGACGCACGGGGTGGTTGTGGCCCCTGCGGGGCCGGGCTACACTGCTCGGCTCGGCGGAACCATCCGCCTTCCACGCAGGAGACTTCGTCATGGCACACAAGAAGGGCCAGGGCTCGACCCAGAACGGCCGCGACTCGAACCCACAGTTCCGCGGCGTCAAGCTGTTCGGCGGCCAGGAGGCCAAGAGCGGCTCGATCATCGTCCGCCAGTGCGGCACGCGCTGGAAGCCCGGCTACCTGGTGAAGCTCTGCAGCGACCACACCCTGATGGCGCTGGCCGACGGCGTCGTCCGCTTCCGCGGCCGGAACGTGGACATCATCCCGTCCGACCCGGCCACGCCGCGCCTGGCCATCGACCGCGCCTGACCGGCGCGGGCGCGAACCCGACCGTCCACCCCACGCCGCGCAGGTCGTCCGATCTGCGCGGCGTTCGTTCGAGGCGACCATGAACGCATTCGTCGACACCGCCGTGATCACCGTCCGCTCCGGAAAGGGCGGCGACGGGTGCTCGCACCTGCGGCGCGAGAAGAACCGTCCCAAGGGCGGGCCGGACGGCGGCGACGGCGGCCGCGGCGGCGACGTGGTCGTGGTGGCGGACCCGCACCTGGACACGCTGGTGGAGTTCTCGTTCCGCGCGCACTTCTTCGCCGAGGACGGCCGGCGCGGCGAGCAGAAGAGCTGCCACGGCGCCGACGGCGCGGGCGTGGAGGTGCGCGTGCCCGTGGGCACGGTGGTCACCGATGCGGACACCGACGGGCTGCTGGTCGACCTGGCGACCCCCGGCCAGCGCGCGGTGGTGGCGCCCGGCGGGCGCGGCGGCCTGGGGAACGAGCACTTCAAGGGGCCGCTCAAGCAGACGCCGACCGAGTCGACGCCCGGCGAGCCCTCGGTCGAGCGGCGCCTGCGCTTCGAACTGAAGCTGATCGCCGACATCGGACTCGTTGGGCTGCCGAACGCGGGCAAGAGCACCTTGCTCCGCACGATGACGCGCGCCAACGCCAAGGTGGGCGCCTACCCGTTCACCACGCTGAGCCCGCAGCTTGGGATCGCCGAGCTGGACGCCGAACGCCGGCTGGTGGTCGCCGACCTTCCCGGGCTCATCGAGGGTGCGGCGCAGGGCGCGGGCCTCGGCCACGACTTCCTGAAGCACGTGGAGCGCACGCGCGCGATCGTGCACCTGGTGGACCTGGCGCCGCTCGACGGCGGCGACCCGGCGGAGCACTGGCGAACGATCCGCCGCGAGCTGCACGAGTTCTCGCCCGAGCTTGCCGAGAAGCCCGAGCTGGTGGTGCTGAACAAGCTGGACCTGGTGCCCGAGGAGGAGCGCACGGCGCGCATCCAGCGCTTTGCGGGCGCGATCGGCCTGCCGAGGGGCGAGGCGCCGATCACCGTGTCGGGGGCCACCGGGGACGGCGTGCGCGCGATGCTCGAGGCGGCGTGGACGCTCGCCGGCCGCCGCGAGGTGGTGCGCTGGTCGGGGTCTGCCCCCGAGCCCGCGCGCTGACCTAGCGGCAGAGCAGGAGGAACCGCTCGTACACCGCGACCATGTGGTCGCGCCAGGTGTCGGCGAGGACGACGCCCGCGAGCTCCGCGACGAGGTCGTTGCGCTCGTCGAGCCGGATGACCTGGCCTTCGCCCGCGCGGGCGATCTCGGGGAAGTGCTTCACCTCGTCGGGGCGCTTGGGGTCGCGCGCGCTGATGACGTGCGTGATGATGCCGCGTGCGCGCGCGGCACGTGCGAGGTCGACGGTGCCGCCGCCCCAGCCCGGGTGCGGTGGCGCGTCGCCGATGAGCACCATCACCTGCTGCGCCTGCGTGCGCCAGGAGAACGAGCCGTACGCGAGCTTCATCGCCTCGTAGACGAGTTCCGGCTCGTCCCCGCCGCCCTCGGCGGAGAGCTTCCAGAGCCGGGTGCGCGCCTCCTCCGCGTCGGCGGTGAAGTCCCAGCTTCGCAGCTGGAACTCGTCGCCCCGGTCGCGGAAGCCGACGACCGCGACCCGCATGCCCGCGGTGGCGGCGTTGACGAAGCGCATCAGGTCGTCGATCCCCGACTGCGCCGCGCCAAGCTCGCCGGACATGCTGGCGGTGCAGTCGATGGCCACGCCGAGGTCGACGGGCTTGCGGAAGAGCGCGTCGAGCGCGTCGGTGAACTTCACGAAGCGCGCGTCGTCGAGCTCGGCGAGCGGGTTGCCGGGAAGCGGCCGCGCATCGGGGCCGGCGAGCATGCCGCGGTCGGTGCGAAGGCTGCCGCGGTTTCGGTCGAGCCACGTCCGCCAGCGCCAGTAGGCGGAGGGGCTGGGGGCGCCCGTCACCGCCGCGATGCGCGGGCTGAGCGACCCGCCGTCGGAGCGGTCGAGCCGCGCGATGACCGAGGCGAGCGTCTCGCGCGCGAACTGGTCGAGCTTCGGGGTCGAGCGCCCCTGCGCCGACAGCGCGCCGAGGAGCTCGACCGCAAGCAGCCGGTCGGAGCTCGACGCCGAGCGCTCCAGGGCGCGCGCCCCACGCTCGACGCGGTCGGCGGGCACGGGCCAGCCGCAGCGGAGCATGGTGCGCACCACCCGGGGCTCTTCCTCGGCGGCGGCCATGCGCTCGTTCGGCGGGGCGCCGACGCGCATCAGGGAGAACACCGCGGCGCTCCGCACGCGCGGGTCCGGGTCGACGCACATGGCCGTCAGGCGCTCGGCCGCGCCCGGGGCGTTCGGGCGTTCGAGGCGCATGGTGCCGACGAGGCGGCGCAGCCACGAGCCGTGCTCGATCATCTCGCGCAGCTGGCGTTCGGAGGCGGGGGATGGGGTCGGCG
>JBJTJU010000242.1:0-6219 GCA_046096165.1 Phycisphaerales bacterium
GACCGGGGTGGTCTCGCCGTAGCCGACCGTGGCCAGCGTCTCCACCACCCAGTAGTAGGAGGCGAGGTAGCGCGTGGCCGCGTCACCCTCGTAGGTCGGGGTGATCGAGCTCCAGGCGCAGGCCAGCCAGTGCGCGGTGAGCAGCAGCCAGAAGGCGAAGATGCCGAGCTTCACCAGCTCGACGCGCTTGACGAAGCGGATGCGCCAGGAGCCGAACCACTGCGCCAGGCGGAGGACCTTCGCCATGCGCGGCAGGATCGCCAGCGGCGAGGCGAAGACCAGGTCGAACGGCACCGCGGCCACCAGGTCGACCGCCGTCCACCAGGCGATGCTGCCCGCGCCCTGCGCGCGCGCGTGCGGCCCGGCGGGTCGGCGTGACCGCACCAGGTTGGCGACGAGGTCGACCGCGAACACGGCCGTCACCGCCATGTCGAGCCCGAATCCCGTCCACACCCCCGACTCCGGGAACGCCAGCTGCAGCGGCACCAGCACCGACGCCGCGACCGTCGTCGCTGCCACCAGCGCCTGGAATGCGAGCATGGCGTGGTGTTTCGGGGACGCGTGCTCCATGTGCGTACGGTAGTGAATCGGCGGCGCGCCGTGCCCCGGCACGCAACCGGCGCGCACACCCCGCGAAAGTGCGGCACTTTCCGGCTTGGGAACGGGCGGCTTCCCGTGGATGCTTCGACGCATGCCCATGAACACCCTCAAGGACCTCCTCGTCACGCAGCTCAACGAGCTCTACGCCGCCGAGCGCCGCGCCGCGAAGCTGATGCCCGGGCTGTCGCGCACGGTGCTAGCCTTGCGCGCCCGTCACGAGGAACCGATGCGGATCACTGTCAACGGCCGTCCCACCGAGATGCCCGCCGCAGCCGACGCGGCGGCGGTGCGCGCGCGCGTGAAGCCGGGCGCGGACCTCGTGATCGTGAACGGTGCGGTGGTCGAGGGCGGCCATCCCGTGCGCGACGGCGACGAGGTGACGCTCATCCGCCGTGGCGAGGTTCCCGCGGCGGACGAGCTGGAGGCGCTCATGGTGGCGCGCCACACGCCGGGCGTGCATGCGCGCCTCAAGCGGTCGTGCGGGGGGATCGCGGGGCTCGGGGGCCTGGGGTCCGCGGTGGCGGTGGCGCTGGCGCGCGTCGGCGTCGGGCGGCTGGTCCTCGTGGACTTCGACGTCGTGGAGCCGAGCAACCTGAACCGGCAGCAGTACTTCGTGGACCAGCTGGGGATGCCGAAGACGGAGGCGCTTGCGGCGAACCTGCGGCGCATCCAGCCCTACGTGTCGATCGAGGCCCACGCGGTGCGGCTCGATGCGGGAAACGTCGCGGCCACGTTCCAGTCCATCGACCTGCTGGTCGAGGCCTTCGACCGCGCCGACCAGAAGGAGATGCTGCTCGAGGCATTTTCCGCGGCGCGCCCGGGCGTGCCGTTCGTCGGCGCGTCCGGGGTGGCGGGGCACGGCGACACCGCCTCGATCGGCGTGCGCCGGCTTGGCGGCGGGGTGTACGTGGTGGGCGACCTGGAAAGCGCCGCCGAGCCTGGCCGCGGGCTCATGGCCCCGCGCGTCGGCGTCGCCGCGCACGTGCAGGCGAACCTGGCGGTGCGGATCCTGCTCGGCGAGGCGTGAACCCCGTCACCAGGCGTACGTGGCGGTGTAGGTGATGACCTTCGTGCCCTCGGCCGGGATGTCGACGTCGAAGGCGATGGTGGCGCTGTCGAGCTTCGTGAAGTCGTCGGACTTCTGGGTGAGCTGCCAGTTCGTCCAGCGGTAGGGGCGTTCCAGCACGCGCACCTTCTGCGCCACGGCCTTCTGGTTGCGCACCTCCACCTTGATGGTCTCGGTCATGCGCCGGGCCGCGTTGTCGATCGAGAAGTCCGTGCGCGTGCGCTCGCCCACCACGTCGAATGCCTCGCCGAGCTTCACCTTCACCGTCTCGTTCCGCGGCGTGTGGCCGATCAGGTCCTCGCCCACGAACTCGAGCGTGCCATCGGCGGGGTCTTCCTTGTAGACGCGCACCTTGCCGGCCGGCAGCGGCATGCCGAGCTGGTTCTCCTTGCGGTTCTCGAAGGACACCAGGACGGAGGGGTTCCCCTTGCGCGCCACGACGAAGTCGCGGTCGACGATGGGCGCACCCGGCGCGCCGACCCCACCGGCGAGGTCGAGCACCAGTTCCTTCGTCACCTTGAAGGCGGCCACCGGCGGGAAGAGCGCCAGCTGCTGCGTCGAGTTCTGCAGCACGTCCGTGCGCCGGGGCAGGGTGTAGAGGTGGTATTCGAAGAAGCTCTTCTCCTCGAAGCCGGGGGCGGCGTCGACCATGGCCATGGCCTCCATCCGGACGCCGCGCATCATCGGGCGCTGCGGCTCGACCTTCTGCACGTTGCCGGCCACCAGCTTGAGCTCGGTGTCCACGTAGGACGCGCCCGAGAGGTTCATGAGGGTCACCCATGCCGTGATGCCCGCGTTGGCGTCACCGCCGTCGAGCACCAGGTTGTAGTCGGCGCGCCAGGTCATGCCGGCCGTCTGGTAGGTGGTGCGCACCAGGTGGTCGCCGCCCTCCTTGCTCGAGAGCTTCCAGACCAGCGTGGGCTTGGTGAGGAGCCCGCCGGGCAGCGCCCCCAGCTGCACCTGCGCGCCCTGCATGGGCACCACGCGCAGGCCGTCGGCGGTCTGCAGCACCAGCTGGCCCTGCGTGGCGCTGAGCAAGGTGCCCGACACGTTGCTCGCCTCGTCGCCCATCGGGACGGTGAGTGACACCGGCCGGTCGACGTAGCGCTCCATGAGCTTCGACGGACTCACGAGGTCGAACTGGAAGTTCTGCTCGAGCACCGTGGTGGACGGGTCCTGGAGGTCGGCGAAGGACACCGTGGTCGGGTCGATCCACGCGGCGACGTCGGTGAAGGCGACTTCGCCCGTGCCCTTCGGCACCTTCACCGACCGCACCACCTTCACCACGCCGTAGCCCGGCACGCCCCAGACGTTGTCCATGCCGCTCGCGCGCTGCTGCTGCACGAACTGCCGGGGGTCGAAGCCCGCGGGGTCCGCGGAGGAATAGACGGTGAGCGACGTTCCCGGCGCGGGAGCGTCGGGTGCGGCGGCGAGCAGGGCGGCGACGGCGAGCGGGGCGATGGACATGCGGCGGACCTCCGTGGGCCGGAGCGTATCCCGGGCCACGGCTATCCTCGCCCGGCGATGTCCCCAAGACGCGCGATCCTGGCCGCGGTGGCCGCGTTCCTCGCGGTGAACGTGCTGTTCCTGGGCGCGCGCCCGGTGCTCACCGCCGACGAGACCCGCTACGGCAGCATTGCCGCGCAGATGGTGGAGCGGGGCGACTGGCTCGCGCTGCAGATGAGCGGGTTCAAGTTCTACGAGAAGCCGCCGCTCGTCACCTGGATGATGGCGGCGTCGATCGAGCTGTTCGGGCACACGGGATTCGCCATCCGCCTGCCCATGGCGCTGTGCGGCGGGCTGGCGGCGCTGGCCGTGGCGGTGGGCGCGCGGCGCGGGGCGATGCTTGCCGGGCGCGCGCGCGACGAGGCCACGGTGACCGGCGCGCTGGTGGCGCTGTGCGCGCTCACCATGGTGCTGCCGGCCGTCGGGGCGAGCGTCGCCATCCTCGACATGCCGCTCGCGGCGGTCACGGTGTCGGCGGCGGTGGCGGTGTTCATGGCGGCGACCGGGCCGGCGGGGCGTGCGCGCCTGGGGTGGCTCGCCGTGGCCGGCGTGATGGCGGGACTCGCCTTCATGACGAAGGGTCTGCTGGCCCTCGTCTTCCCGGCGATGGCGGTGGCGCCGTGGCTCATGTGGGAGCGGCGCTGGCGCGACCTGTTCGTGCTGCCGTGGGTGCCGCTTGCGGTCGGCGCGCTCGTGGTGCTGCCGTGGGCACTGGCGGTCAGCCGCGCGGAGCCCGGGTTCTGGCACCGCTTCATCGTGCATGAGCACATCCAGCGCTTCCTGGGAACGGGGTCGAACCAGCCCACGGAGCCGATGGCCTTCTACCTGCTGGTGGTGCCGCTGGGGGCCGTGCCGTGGATCGTCACGCTGCCGATGGCGGCGCGGCGGTGGCCGGCGCTCGCGCGCGGTTCGGCGGGCATTCGGTTCGCGGCATGCGCGGTGCTTGGGCCGCTCCTCTTCCTGTCGCTCAGCCGCGGGAAGTTGCCGACGTATTCGCTGCCGGTGTTCCCGCCGCTTGCGTGGCTGCTGGTCGAGGGCGTGCTGGCGGCGTTTGTGGCAATGCCCGTGCGCGCAGCGCGCGCGGCGGCGTTCGTGCCTGGGGCGGTGCTCGTCGTGCTTGGACTGGCGGTGTTCGCCCTGTCGCGTTCGGGCAGCGCGTCCGGCGCGCTCCTCTCGCGTGCGTGGCTGGATGCGCCGCACGCGCACGCGGCGGTGCTGGGGGCGGTGCTCGTCCTGTGGGGCGCGGGCGACTGGCTGGCGCAGCGCGCGCCGGCCGGGCCGCGCCGGCTGGCGTGGATGGGGCTGTCGCCGGTGGCGGCACTGGCATCCTTCGGGCTCCTCTTCCCCGATGCGGCGCTGAGCGATGCGCTGGCATCGGGTCGCACCGTCGAGGCGGCGCGGGCCACGCTCTGCGGCACCGGCACGCTGTTCTGCGACCAGAAGCTGGCCCATGCGTCGGCGTGGTTCCTCGATCGCGAGGACTTCCTGGTGATCGACGCGCCGCGGGAGTTCCGCAACGGGCTCGACCGGCCGGAGGATGACGCGCGGCTGGTGACCGACGGCGAATTCCCGGCGCGCTTGGCGGCGGCGCGCACGCTTGGATCGGCATGCGTGGCGGCCGCGACGCACATCGTCGACCGGCTGACGGCATTGCCCGGCGTGCCGGCGCCCATCAAGCGCACCGATCACCGCGGATGGGCGCTGGTCGAGTTCGCGCCGGCGCCGGCGCGTTGATCGATTGCCGCGTGGGGCCGACTCACCCGAGGACGCAGCACGCCTCCATCAGCTCCATGCAGAAGTCGCGCGCCGTCGGCGGCCGGCGTGCCGGATCGCGGTGGAGCGCGCGCGGCAGGAGCGGCGAGAGCGGGCCACCCAGGCCGGGCCTCCGTTCGTGTGCCGGCACGCGCTCGTCGGCGAGTCGCGCCGCGGGGGATGGGCGCTCGCCGGCCGGAGCATGCCGATATCCTTCCCGGATGCCCAGTCACGCTGCGGCTCCGGCCATCGGACGGCCAGCCCGCGACGCCTTCCCCGCGCGCATGCTTCACACGGACGTCACCAGCGAGGTCATCGTCCCGCTCTACCGCGAGCGGTCGATGGTCGGGGAGGTGCACGCCGCGATGGCGGCCTTCGTGCGCCGCCACCCGGGCTGGGCGGTGCGGTTCGTGGACGACGGCAGCCCCGACGGCACGGCCGACGCGCTGCGCGCGCTGCTTGCCTGCGACGATGCCGGCGGACGCCTGACGCTCGACGCGCTCGCGCGCAACGTGGGCAAGGCCGATGCGGTGTCGCACGGCATCGAGGGGTCCTCGGCTCCGCTCGTCTACTTCATGGACGGCGACCTGGCGTACGACCCCGAGCTCCTGGTCGAGCTCGAGCGCGCGCTCGGCCAGGCGGACATCGCGATCGGCTCGCGCGGCATCGCCGACGGGGACCGCAAGGCCGGCATCCTGCGCCGGGTGATGGGCGAGGGCTACAACCTGCTGGTGCGCACGATCCTCGGCCTGCGCTTCCGCGACACGCAGGCGGGCATCAAGGGCTTCCGGCTCGATGCCGCGCGCCAGCTCTTCTCGCGCCGCACGAGCCGCGGCTTCGGCTTCGACGCGGAGCTCCTCTTCATCGCCAAGCGCCGCCGGCTGACGGTGGCCGAGGTGCCGGTGCGCGTCAATCCCTCGCACGATGCGGGTGGTTCGAACGTGCGGCTCCTGCGCGACCCGCTGCGCATGCTGGTGAGCCTGCTCCGCATCCGGTTCGACGCCATCCTCGGCCGCTACCGCGACTGACGTGGCGCGGACCGACCCGGCCATCCTGCTGAGCTTCGACGTCGAGGAGTTAGACGCGCCGCTCGCCTACGGCCGGCGCATGGAGATGGCCGAGCAGATGGAGCTCGGCGGCCGCGGGCAGGAACGCGTGCTGGGCATGCTCGACGCCCTCGGCGTTCCGGCCACCATGTTCACCACGGCGAGCTTCGCCACGTGGCATGCGCCGCTCCACCGCCGCGCCGCGGCCGGCCACGAGATCGCCAGCCACGGCCGCGTGCACCTCACCTT
>JBJTJU010000243.1:0-3904 GCA_046096165.1 Phycisphaerales bacterium
ACGGAGATGCAGATCCGACCGCGTCGCGCGCGCGGGCGGTCACGCCGACTTGCGCATCTCGCGCGGGTGGAAGCGCGCGATGGTCTTGCGCAGGTGGCTTCGGTCGACGTGGGTGTAGACCTGCGTGGTGCCGATGTCGGCGTGGCCGAGGAGCTCCTGGATCACGCGCAGGTCCGCGCCGCCGGCCACCAGGTGCGTGGCGAAGGAGTGGCGCAGCAGGTGCGGGTGCACGCCCTGGATCCCGGCCGTGCGCGCCGCGCGCTTCACGATCTGCCACACCGCCACGCGCTCGAGCGGCCGCCCGTGCGCGGAAAGCAGGATGCGGAACTTGTCGCGGCGGTCGTCGTGGCGCGCCAGCTGCGGCCGGCATTCGGCGAGGTATCGCTCCAGGATGGCCGCCGCCGGCTTGCCCACCGGTACCAGCCGCTGCTTGT
This sequence comes from Phycisphaerales bacterium, assembly GCA_046096165.1. Lineage (GTDB taxonomy): Bacteria > Planctomycetota > Phycisphaerae > Phycisphaerales > SM1A02 > UBA966. Next base: position 435 of record JBJTJU010000243.1, read on the forward strand.
TTCCCTTGCCGGTCACCTTGAGGATCAGTTCGTCGCGGTCGAAGTCGCTGAGCTTGAGCGCCCCCACCTCGCTTGCGCGCAGGCCCGAGGCGTACATGAGTTCCAGCATCGCGCGGTCGCGCAGCCAGAGCGGGCCGTCGTCCGGGGAGGGTGCCTCCACCAGCCGCTTCATCTGCCCGGGCGTCATGGTGCCGGGCAGGCGCTTCCACGTGGTCGGTCGCTCCAGGAGCCGCGCGGGGTCGCGGCGGATGCGGCCGTTCGCGTGCAGCCAGCGGAAGAAGATCCGCATGGTGGCCAGGTGCCGCACGATGCTGCGTGGATCCAGCCCGCGTTCGGTGCCGAGGTGCCGGATGTGGCCGGCCAGCATGTCCATCGTCACGGCGTCGGGCGATTCCGCGCCGAGGGCGCCCATGTGCACCGCGAGCTCTCGCAGGTCCCGTCCGTAAGCGTCGAGCGTGGCGCTCGACAGGCCGCACTCGACGCGCGCGTGCACCATGAACGCGTCGACGGCGCGGTCGAAGTCAGGCGGTGGCGTTGCCTCGCGCGCGTCCATGCACCGTCACCTGCTGGGGCGGCGCAGGCGCCGCGCGCTGGGGGTGCGACTGCTCGCGGTTGATGCGGTGGAACAGCCGGCAGCCGTACCAGCCGCCGAGGCAGTAGCGGTACATGGCATCGATCTCCGCCATGCGGAACCGCTCCTGGCAGCGCGGGTCGTCCTTGGCCACGTGCGGACACGCGTGGGAGGGCAGGGGATCGGGCAGCGGCATGCGGGTCGCACCCATCCTAGATCGGCGCGGGCGCGGCCCCGGCATCAGTCGCGCACCCTCAGCGGTACGACAGCGTGCGCGGGAAGAAGTGGAGCCCCGCCGCCTTGCGCGCGCGCTCGAGCGTGTCCTCGGCGAGCACGTTGGCGCGCGCGCTGCCGGCGCGCAGGATCTCCAGGACGCGCGCATCGTCCTCGCCGACCGCGGCGCGACGCTCGCGCATCGGCGCCAGCAGCCGGTTGATCGCCTCGGCCACCTCGGCCTTCACGTGCCCGTCGCCGAGGTTGTCGCCGGCGGCGTAGCGGCGGCGCAGCTCGGCGACGCGCGCCGGGTCCTCGATGAAGGCGTCCACGTACTGGAAGAGCGCGTTGTTCACGTCGCCCGGCTCGGTGGGGCTCTGCCGGCCGGTGAAGATCTTCTTCACCTTCTGCTCCACCTCCTTCGGGGAGTCGGAGATGAAGATCGCGTTCCCCAGGCTCTTCGACATCTTGTTCCTGCCGTCGGTGCCCACCAGGCGCCCGACCTTGCCGACCTCCGCGCGCGGCACGGGCCACACGCCGCCGAGGCGCTCGTGGTACGCGTCCGCCGCGTCGGGCGGCACGCCGCAGGGCCTCGGGTTGAAGCGACGCGCCACCTCGCGCGTCAGCTCCAGGTGCGGCACCTGGTCCTCCCCGACCGGCACGCCCTGCGGCCGGAATGCCAGGATGTCCGCGCACTGCCCCACCGCATAGAGCGGGAACCCGAACGAGTACGTCTCTCCCAGCCCCTTCATCTCGATCTCGGTCTTCAGCGTCGGGTTTCGCATCACCCGGTTGAAGGGAAGGAGCATCGCGAAGAGGAACGCCAGCTCGTGGATCGCCGGCACCTCGCTCTGCAGGAAGATGGTCGAACGATCCGGGTCGATCCCCATCGCGAGGTAGTCGCGGACGATCGCCAGCGTGTCGCGGCGGATCTCCTGCGGCCTGTCGGCGCGGGTCGTGAACGCGTGGTAGTTCGCCAGGATGAAGTAGCAGTCGTGCGTGTCCTGCAGCTCGACGCGTCGCCTGACGCTTCCCACCCAGTGCCCGAGGTGGAGCTGCCCGGTGGGCGTGTCGCCGGTGAGGATGCGCGGGCGCGGGGCGCTCATGGGGCGGTGGAGGATACGGGGCCACCGCTACGATTGGCCGCATGGATGCGCACGGCGCCGACGACGAGATCCGGGTCGAGGGACTCGACCCGCCGGTCGAGACGCCGAGGCTGCGCGGCAAGGTGATCGCGCGCGCAAGCGTGCACGAGCTGCTCGACGAGCTGTCGTCGGACCTCACCGCGCATGCCCTCAACTGCGTGCGCGAGTTCGGCGACTTCCACCTTGCGCTCTCGGGTGGGCAGACGCCGATGCCCCTCTACGAGCAGCTGATGTACGACCCGCGCTACCGCGCCATCCCCTGGCGGCGCACGCACCTCTGGATGGTCGACGAGCGCTGCGTGGGCTTCGAGGACGAGCGCTCGAACTTCGGGCGCATCAAGGAGGTCATCGTCGACCACTCGGACATCCCGCCCGAGCAGGTGCATCCGATGATCGCGATGGCCCCGGGTGCGGGCGAGCGCTACGAGCGCGAGTTGCGCGAGGCGCTCGGCTGGCGCCAGAAGGGCCACGACCGGCTCGACTTCGTGCTGCTCGGCGTCGGCCCCGACGGCCACACCGCAAGCATCTTCCCGGGCTCACCCGCGCTTGCCGCCGGCGATCGGCTGGCGATGGACGTCCCCGCACCCACCACGTGCGCCCCGCACGTGCCGCGCTGCACGCTCACGCTGGGCACCATCAACGCCGCGCGCTTCGTGGCCCCGCTCGTGATCGGCGCGTCGAAGCACGCGGTGCTCGCGCGCGCCGCCGACGGCGCGGCGCCCGAGGAACTCCCGATCGCCGGCATCCGCCCCGCCGCCGGCGAGCTGCGCTGGTACCTCGACCACGCCGCCGCCGGCGCGAACATGGGGTAAATCGCGCCGGGCACCATTTATCCGGTTTCCGCGAGGTAGGCCTCGAGGATGGCACAGGCGGCCAGCGCGTCGCGCAGCTGCTTCTTCTCGCGGTGCGTGCGGCCGGTGCGGGCCATCCGCTGGTCGGCCTCGAAGCTCGAGAGTCGCTCGTCGTGGAAGTGCACCGCCAGGCCCGTGCGCGCGGCGATCGTGGCCCCGAACGCGCGCACCTCGGCCGCCGCCGCGCCCTCGCTGCCGTCCATGTTGAGGGGCAGGCCGATCACCAGTGCATCCGGGCCATGTCGCTCCACCGCGCGCGCCAGCGCGTCGGCAAGCGCCGGCCCGCGCGGCACGTCGATCACCTCGACCGGCTGCACCAGGCGCACGACGTCGTCGCCCGCCGCCAGGCCCGTCCGCTTCGCGCCGAGGTCGATCGCCAGGTACCGCACGGCGTCAGCGCAGCGCCTCCGGCACCGCACCCGCGATCTCCTTCACCTGCTCGGCAAGGTCGGCGCGCACCACAAGCGTGGCATCCTTCGTGCGCACCACGATCACGTTGTCGAGCCCGATGGTCGTGATCACGTGCGACGGGTCATCGCTCAGCGCAAGCACGCCGCGGCTGTCGCGGTGGATGGCCTGCGCGTTGGTGCGGTTGCCGGCTGCGTCGGCAGGCAGCGTCTCGCCGTAGCTCGGCCAGCTGCCCACGTCACGCCAGTCGACCTTCATCGGCACCACGCATACCGTGAGCGC
>JBJTJU010000244.1:0-5379 GCA_046096165.1 Phycisphaerales bacterium
CGTGCCGTCGTTGACGATGCCGGCCCCGCGCAGGAGCAGGTAGACGGCGGCGGCCATGATCGCGAACAGGGCAGGTCGGGGCATGCGGAGGTTTTCGGCAGGGCGGGCGTGCGATCCTCACACTTCCGGGCGCGGCACCGATGCCGGGGCCGCGGCGCACCCGCGCCGTCCAGATAACCCGGTCATCCACCCGGAATCCGAACGGTGCGTTCGTACACTCGGCCGCGCATGGATGCCGACCCGACGGTCGCATGGAAGCCTGGCGACGGTGACGATGCGGCCTCCGGCGCCCGCGAGGCATCGCGGCGGCTCGATCCGCTGCTCGGCCGCGAGTTCGGCGGCGTCCGCATCGAACGCATCCTTGGGTCCGGCGGCATGGGCCGCGTCTACCTCGGGACCGACGCCGCCTCCGGCGAGCGCGTGGCGATCAAGGTGCTCCTGCGCACGCAGCAGGACGAGGGCGTGCGGCGTCGCTTCGAGCGCGAGGGCCGGCTCCTCGAGCGGCTGCGCCATCCGGGCATCGCCTCGGTGCTGCGGACCGGCGTGGTGCAGGACGGCGACGTGGACGTCCCCTACATCGTGATGGAGCACGTCGACGGGGTGCAGAACCTGGCCGACCACGTGTTCCGCGAGCGGCTCGGCGTGCGTGAGACCGTGCAGGCATTCCTGCAGGCCTGCGACGCCGTCGGCCACGCGCACCGCGAGGGCTTCATCCACCGCGACGTGAAGCCGCCGAACCTCCTGGTGGACCGGCACGGGCGCGTCAAGGTGATCGACTTCGGCGTCGCGCGAGCGATCGCGGCGGATCCGGCGATCAACACCATCCGCACCGAGACCGGCCAGCTCGTCGGCACCATGCAGTACATGAGCCCCGAGCAGGTCCGCGCCGACCCACGCATGGTGGACGCGCGCAGCGACGTGTATGCGCTGGGCGCCGTCCTGTACGAACTGCTGACCGGCGTGCAGCCGCACGACCTGCGCGGGCTTCCCGTCCACGAGGCGGCACGCGCGGTGTGCGAGACCGACCCGGCCGACGTGCGCGAATGCAATCCGCGGCTCGACGACCGACTGGCCGAGGTGGTGATGGAGGCGGTGGCGCGCGAGCCGTCGCACCGACCGCAGGACGCCAACGCACTCGCCACGCGCCTGCGTGCGTGGATGGCATCGGGATCGACGGGGCTGTCGCGCCCCGCGGTGGACGTGCACCCGGACGCCGCCGATGGCGCCTCGCGCGCGACGGCGGCAACGACGCCCGGGCGCCGCCCGACGTCGCCCCGCGCCCCGAAGGGCGGCTGGGTGGTGCCCGTCCTGGCGTTCGTTGCCGTGGCCGCCGCGATCACCGTGGCGACCGGCGTGCTCGACCTTGGCCGCCTGGCGGCTCGGTGGCTCGGCGGCGGGGCGGGGACGCCTGCGGCGACGCCATCGTCGCCCGCGGGCGCATCGCCCGCGCCCCGTGCGCCCGCGGCGCCGATCGCCGAGCTGCGCGTGATGACCGCGCCCGCCGGCGCGCAGGTCATGCTCGACGGCGAGCCACGCGGCATTTCGCCCGCCGTCGTGCTCCTGCCGTCCGACGGCGGGACCCACCGGATCACCGCGCGGGCCGACGGATGGGACGAGGCGTCGTTTGCCTGGACCGGCGCTGCGCCGCCGCTCGTGGCGCTCAACCTCGTGCCGCCTACGGGGTTCGAGGCGCCGCTTCCGCGCGCGGTCACGCTGGCCGTGGCCTCGGTTGCCCCGGGCGCGACGCTGCGGATCGCGGCGCCGGAACCGGCGCCGATCGGCCCGGGGACATGGGCCGTCGCGGTCACGCTTCCCCGCGCGGGCACGGGCTGGGGTTCGGCCGAGGTCGTGCTCGAGGCGCGTCGCGCCGACGGGTCGCCGGCGGTGATCGAGGCCGATGCCGCGTCCGGCACCGGCATTCTGCGCATCACCGTGACCGACCGCTCGGCCGCCGCCCCGGTGTCGGTGCGCGTCCGCTGAGGTCGCTCAGCCGCCCGGGCGCATGGCCCGCGACATGTTGAAGATGGGAAGCAGCATGGCGGCGGCGATGCCGCCCACCACGAGGCCCATGCCGACGATCAGGATCGGCTCCACCAGGCTGGTGGCGCCCTTCACGGCGATGTCGAGGTCATCCTCCGCGGCGGCGGCGGCATGGTCGAGCACCTCGGAGAGGCGGCCGGACTTCTCGCCGCTGGCGATCATCGCCACGACGTTGCGCGGCACGAATTCGAACTCGCGGAAGGTCGGGGCGATCTCCTGCCCCTTCTCGATCCGCTCCTCCAGGGTGGTCCACAGGCGCTCGTAGTGCACGTTGCCCGTCACGTCACGGCAGATGCGGACGATCTCGACGAGCGGCACGCCCGCGGCCATGAGCGATCCCATGGTGCTCGAGAACCGCACCAGGTACAGGCACCGGAACATGTGTCCGAGCACCGGCATCCGCAGCTTCGCCGTGTCGATCGCGGTCCGTCCCGCCTCGGTGCGCGCCCACCACCACGCGCCGCCCGCGAGCGCAAGCAGCACGGGGACGTAGATCGCCCAGCCGGTCTTCAGGAACCCGCTCAGCCAGACGAGCGCCTTGGTCGGGGTAGGCAGGCGGTCGCCCTGGGCCTTGAAGAGGGGCCCGAACTTCGGCAGCACGAAGACCATGATCACCGCGACCGCGATGACCGCGACGGCCATCATGATCGCGGGGTAGGTCATCGCGCCGCGCACCTGCCGGGCGGTCTTGCGGCTCTTCGCCAGGTCCTTGGCCACGCGCCCGAGCATCTCGTCGAGCTTGCCGGAGGCCTCGGCCGCGCGCATCAGGGACACCAGCACCGTGGGGAAGGTGCGCGGGTGCTTGCCCAGCACGGCGCTGAAGTCCTCGCCCTCGCACACCTCGGTGCGGATCAGGCGGACGAATTCCGCCATGTCCTTGCGCGGTGCCTGCTCGGCGAACGTCTCGAGCGCCTCGGCGAGCGGCACGCCCGTCTTCAGCATGACCGAGAGCTGCTGCGCGAACGCGACCACGTCGTCCTTGCCCATCGACCGGGCGAGCCGGGCGCGCCGGCGGTCGCCGGTGTCCGCCTCGCCCACGGCCGCGCCGCGGTCCCCGAGCTCGACCGAGAGGATCGCCAGCCCCTGCCGGCGCAGTTCGCGCACGGCCGCGGGGTGGTCGACCGCCTCGACGATGCCGCGGACGAGCTCGCCGCCCTCGGTGCGTCGGGCGCGGTAGGCCCACTTGCGCGGCGTGCCGCGCGGACGTTCAGCGACCGCAGGCACCGTAGATCTCCTCGATGGTGGTCAGCCCGTCGACGACCTTGCGCATGCCGTCGTCCCACAGGTTCTCGAAGCCGCCGGTGCGCAGCACCTCGCGCACGCGCGCGGGACCGGCGCCGGCGCACACGGCGTCGATGAGCGACTCGTCGGGCACCATCAGCTCGTAGACGCCCACGCGGCCCGAGAGCCCCGTCTCGTGGCAGCGGCGGCAGCCCGCGCCCTTCCAGAGCCGGGTGCATCCCTCGCCGTGGCGGCCGAGCGCCGAGAGCTGCTGCGCGTCCGGCGCGTGTTCCACGCGGCACTGCGGGCAGACGCGCCGCACCAGGCGCTGCGCGAGCACGCCCTTGAGCGATGCCGCAACCAGGAACGGCTCGACGCCCAGGTTCTCCAGGCGCGTGATCGAGCTCGGCGCGTCGTTGGTGTGCAGGGTGCTCAGCACCAGGTGGCCGGTGAGGGCCGCCTGCACGGCGATCTGCGCGGTCTCGCCGTCGCGGATCTCGCCCACCATGATGATGTCCGGGTCCTGGCGGAGCAGGGCGCGCAGCGCGCCCGCGAAGGTGAACCCGGCGCGCGGATTGACCTGCGCCTGGTGAACGCCCTCCAGGTTGGCCTCGATCGGGTCCTCGACCGTCGACACGTTGTGCTGCACGGTGTCGAAGGTCCCGAGCACGGAGTAGAGCGTGGTGCTCTTGCCGCTGCCGGTGGGGCCGGTGACCAGTACCACGCCGTGCGGCTGCTCGATGACCCGCTGGAAGCGCGCGAGCATCTCCGGGCGGAAGCCGAGCCTCTCGAGCCCGAGCTTCGCCGTCGAGACGTCGACGATGCGCATGACGATCTTCTCGCCGAACTTCCCCGGAAGCGTGCTGACGCGCAGCTCGACCGGGCGGCCCTTGATGCGCACCGAGATCTCGCCGTCCTGCGGCACGCGGCGCTCGGAGATGTCGAGCTTCGCCATGATCTTGATGCGGCTGGCGATCGCGGCATGCATGCGGTGCGGTGGGCTCATCCGGTGGAAGAGCACGCCGTCGATCCGGTAGCGCACCCGCATCCTGCCGTCGTCCGGCTCGACGTGGATGTCGCTCGCACCCTCCGCCGCGGCGCTGCAGATCATGAAGTTCACCAGCTTGACCACGGGCGCCGCGTCCTCGGCATCGACCGCGGCGGCCTCCGCCTCGTCCTGGAGCGAGAGGTCCGATTCCGACGTGCCGTCGAAGAGGTCGGCCACCAGTTCCTCGGCCTGGCGCGCGGCGTGCGCGGCCGCGCGGGCAGGATCGCTGAGGAGGGCGTCGATCTTCTCCTCCGGCGACGCCACGAAGCGCACCTGGAACCCGGTCTCGCGGGCCACCAGCTCCTCCACGAAGAAGTTCTGCGGGTCGGCGGTGGCGACCACCAGCTCGTTGCCGGCGAGGAACAGCGGGCAGACGCGGTGCTCGCGGCGGATCGCCTCGGGCACCAGTGCGATCGCGCCTTCCTCGAACACCGAGGCGGGCTCGGCGACGAACTCGATGCCGCGGCTCTTCGCCACCGCGCGCAGCAGCGTGCCGCGGTCGACGAAGCCCATCTGGAGCAGCACTTCTCCGAGCAGCATGCACTGCCCGCCGCGCACCTGGGCGTCCAGTGCCGCGCGCAGCTGCGCCGTCGTGACGATGCCGTCCGAGACCAGCACCTGCCCGAGCGGCGGCAGCGTGGCGAGGTCGATGTCCTCGGCCATGCGCCGCACGCGTCCGACCGGTCCTTCGTCGCTCCGGTGGCTCACCGTGCGGCGCCTCCACGCGCGGCGGCCGACTTGGTGCCCGATGGACGCGCTGCACGCGGCGCCGCGACGTAGCCGAGCTGCGCGCGCCGGGCGCCGTCCGACAGGACCACCGCGCGCTCGCGGATCGACTCGACGGTCCACTCGCCGCCCTGGGAATCGGCGACGGTGCCGCCGATCCCGACGGTGTGCTCGCCGATCACGGCCAGCTCACCCGCGATCACGGCCCGGAGGACCAGGCCCGCAGGTGCTGCGGCCAGCGGCATGCCCACCGTCCCGTCGCCGGAGGCGGCGCCAGGCAGCTCGACGAAGGTCCGGAACGGGTCGCGCGCCGGGCGCGACTGCAGCGCGCAGCGGACGGTGGT
>JBJTJU010000245.1:0-6198 GCA_046096165.1 Phycisphaerales bacterium
CGAAGATGGACCGCGACGTGCAGCCGCTGCGCCGGCGGATGGACGCGGCCGACCGCGTGCACATCAAGGGCCCGGGCGCCACCGACCTGCGCTTCTCGATCAAGGGCATCACGTCGGTGCCGTGCAGCGGCGAGCGGAACATCCCGGACGGCGAGTGCTTCACGGCGCCCGTGCGCGACAGCGTCGAGGGCATCGTCCAGTACAACGCCCCCACCATCTACAACGGGACGACCTTCACGAACGTCGGGCTCGAGTTCTCGAAGGGCCGCGTGGTGCGCTGCTGGGCCGACCAGAACCAGAAGGAGCTGGAGGCGATCTTCGACACCGACGACGGTGCGCGGTTCATCGGCGAGTTCGCGATCGGCTTCAACCCGCTGATCCTCCACCCGATGAAGGACATCCTCTTCGACGAGAAGATCGCCGGCAGCTTCCACTTCACGCCCGGCCGCTGCTACGAGGAGACGGAGAACGGCAACCGCAGCGAGATCCACTGGGACCTCGTGTGCATCCAGCGCCCGGAGTTCGGCGGCGGCACCATCAGCTTCGACGGCGAGGTGATCCGCCGCGACGGGCTGTTCGTGGCCGACGACCTGAAGCCGCTCAACCCCTGAGCTCTACGTGGCCGCGGCGTTCCCAGAGGTCGATCTGCGTTCGGACACCGTGACCCGCCCCACGGCGGCCATGTGGGAGGCGATGCGCGCGGCGCCCCTGGGGGACGACGTGCTTGGCGACGAGCCGACGGTGGCGGCCCTGGAGTCGAAGGTGGCGGCGATGCTCGGGAAGGACGCCGCGGTCTTCGTGCCGAGCGGCACCATGGCCAACCAGCTGGCGATCCGCGTGGCGTGCGGCCCGGGCGACGAGATCGTGGCGCACGAGGAAAGCCACATCATCCACTACGAGACCGGGGCGCCCGCGGCGCTCTCGGGCGCCATGGTGCGCACGGTGCGCGGCGCGCGCGGGCTCTTCGACGCGGGCGACGTGACGGCCGCGGTGCGCACGCGCAACGTGCACCACCCCGTGAGCCGGATGCTCGTCGTCGAGAACACGCAGAACCGCGGCGGCGGCGCGACGTGGGCGATGGACCGCTGGGAACGCGTGGCATCCGCCGGGCGCGCGCACGGCCTGCACGTGCACGTCGACGGCGCGCGGCTCTGGAACGCCTGCGTGGCGGCGGGCTACGCGCCGCGCGACTTCGCGCGCCACGCCGACACGGTGAGCGTGTGCTTCTCGAAGGGGCTCGGCTGCCCGGTGGGCAGCGCGCTGGTGGGCCCGGCCGCGTTCCTGGAGCGCGCGCGCCGGTTCCGCAAGATGTTCGGCGGCGGCATGCGCCAGAGCGGCTTGCTTGCGGCGGCGGCGATCTTCGCCCTCGACCACCACGTGGCGCGCCTGGCCGACGACCACCGACACGCGCGGACGCTGGCGGCGGGGATCGCGGCGATCCCGGGGCTGTCGCCCGACTTCGCACCCGGCGAGACGCCCTCGAACATGGTGTTCTTCGCGGTGGATCCGGCGCTCGGCACCGCGCAGGCACTCTGCGAGCGCCTGGCGGCGCACGGCGTGCGGATGATCGCGCTCGACCCGCAGCGGGTGCGCGCGGTGACGCACCTGGACGTCGATGGCGCCGGAATTGCGCGCGCGCTGGAGGCGCTGCGAACGGCGGTCACGGCGGCACGCGCTGCCTGAGCCGCGCGGCCACTCACAGCATGCCGCGTTCCGGGGTCCGGTCGAGCACCTGGAGCCATGCCAGGCGGTCGATCCGCCACTCGCCATCCGCGCCGCGCACCACCTCGATCCACCAGCGCGTGGGCACCGGGCCGTAGCTCGAGGCCGTCTGCGTCCGGCAGCCCAGGATCACGATGCCGCGGTCGCCGTCGGCGGTCGCGAGGTCAAGCCGCGTGACGTCGTTCCGCTCGATGCGGTGGCGGCCGGCAAGCGACTCCGCGGCAGCCATCAGTCGGTCGAGGTCGTCCCCGGGGGCCGTTGGGCTTCCGTAGTGCATCGAGGCGTTGCCGTCGAAGCACGCGCGGATGGCGGCCACGTCGCCCGCTTCCGCCGCGGCCACCAGCGTCCGTACCCGCTCGGCCGCGTGCTCTCCGGGTGAGGTCCAGAGTGCCGCGCCGCCGAGCGTGGCGGCTGCCGCCAGCAGCAGTCCGACCGCCACCAGGATCGGCCTCGCCTGGTCGCGCCGGGATCCCCACCACGCAAGCGCCGCCGCCAGCACGATGAGCGGCATGGCAAGCGTCCATGGGCCCTCGGCGAGGAGGCGCACCAGGAGGGGAGACGTCGGGAGCTCGGCATCCATGGGTTCGGGGCCACCCGTAGCCTAGGGGCATCGATGAGCGTGTTCCCGACCGCCACCGGCATCCAGGAGGGCGTCTCGACGCTTGCGGGTGCGTGCGCGGGAACGCTCGGCGTGCTCGCCGCCGACGGGCCGTCGCTCGTCGACGCGCTGCCGGCGCTCTCGAACCCCTCGACGCGGCCGGGCTTCGTGCTGGCGTGCACCGCCTCGGCACTGCGGCCGCTTGCCTCCGCGGGCGTGGCGCCGGATGCGGCGGTGCTGGGGATCGAGGAGCCGGACCTCGAGGCCGTGCTGGGGCAGCTGCCCGAACGGCTGCTCTCGCGCACCACGCTCGTCGTGCCAGCGGTGCTCGAGTCCGCCGCGGGCCGCTGGTGGAAGGGCCCGATGCGCCTGACCGGCGAGGGCGGCGGCGATTCCGCGCAGCATGGGTCGCTCGGCGTTGGCCGGGCGGAGGAGCGCGCGCACCGGCTGCTGCGGCACGTGGGATGCGATCCCGTGGTGCTGGTCGGCGTCGACCCGCTGGGAATCGACGGCGCGTGGCATGCGCGCGGCACGGCGCTCGACAGCGCGTGGAGCGCGCAGCTCAACCCGTTCCTCACGCTTGCGACGCTTGAATGGCGGCTCGGCGTCCAGCGCCGCGAGTTCCACGATGCCGCGATGCGGCGCGTGCGCGCCTTCGTCGCCGCCGATCGCGATGCGGGGCTTCGGGTGGTCGATTCCGGCGCGGGGACCGTGCCGGAAGCCATGATCATGCCGATGCGCGATGCGATCCGCCGCTTCGGCGGCGCCGGTCGGCCGCTTCCGGTGCCGCGCAGCGTGGCGCGGCCGCCGGCGCCTGCCGCCGCGGTCGAGGTGCGCGCGCCCGTGCGCGTCACGGCGATGGTGGTGGCGTGCGCCGGCGCCGGCGGGACGGGCGTCCCGCGCAGCCTGGAGAGCGAGTTCGGCGGGCGGCCGGTGCTCGCGCGCACGGTGGCGCGCGTGGCGTCGGCGCCGAGCGTCGAGCGCGTCGTGGTGGTGTCCGACGACCCGGCGTCCGCGTCGGCCGCGGTGGCGCGCGCGGGCCCGCAGCGCGTGCCGGTCGAGGTGGAGCCGGCGGCGGTGCCGCTCCGTGGCCCCGAGTCGCATGCGATCGCGGTGAGCCGGCTCTGGTGCGACTCGATGTGGGGCGGGGGCATCGGCGGCACCACCGTGTTCGACGAGATGCTGGCGCCGGCGGCGCTCGCCGCGGCGCTCGAGGCGCGGCGCCTGGACGGCGCGCTGGTGGTCGGTGGCGACTGGCCGCTCGTTCTGATCGATGGCGGCGCGGGAATCGAGGACGTGGCGGGGCGTTTCCAGGCGATCGGCCGGCGTGGCATCGTCTTCGGCGACGCGCCGCCCGGTCTCTCGCCGTGCTGCGCGGGGATCGACGCGCTGCGCTCGCTCGCCGAGCGCGGCACCGGGGCCACCGTCGGCGCGATGGCCGGACTGCGCGGCAAGTGGAACTACGACCTGCGCGGCGCGCCGCGCTGGGTGGTGCACGCGCCGTTCGCTGCGCGCCGCGCGCCCGTGCGCGCGAGCTTCGACTCGCCGCGCGCGACGGTCCGCCGGCGCCGCGGCAACGAGCCCATGCTGCCCGAGCAGGGCGGCGCACGCCCGGGATGGGCCGTGATCGTGGCGGCGCTCGAGCGGCAGCATGCGGCGCTGCCGACCCACGTGCCGCAGCACGTGGTCATCGAGGCGTGCACGGGACGGTTCGCGAGCGGCGTTGCGAGCCCGCACCGCTACGGCACGGTGCAGCGCCGACCCATGACCCCGGCGCTCATGGAGCGCATCCTGTCGCAGCTCGGGGAGGCGCGCGACGTGGTGGTGACCTTCGCGGGGCTCGGCGATCCGATGCACCACCCGGACCTGCCGAGGTTCGTGGGAATGGCGCGCGAATCCGGCGTGCGCGCCGTGCACGTGCGCACCGAGCTGCTGGCGGGTGCCGCGGAGCTCGAGGCGCTGGTGGCGGCGGGGGTCGACGTGGTGAGCGTCGAGCTGCACGCCGCGTGCGCCCACACCTACCGGCAGATGATGGGCTTCGACCGCTATGACGAGGCGCTCGGGAACGTGCGCCGCCTGCTTGACCTGCGCCGTGCGCCGGAGGGCATGGACCGCGACCTTTTCGGGCTTCCGTTCGTGGTGCCGCGCATGCAGCGGCGCGGCGCGACGGTCGCCGACCTGGCGCCCTTCTGGCAGGAGTGGGGGCACCTTGGCACGGCGGTGCTCGAGTCGCCGCCGGATGCGTTCCTGGGCGACGAGGTGGGGGCCCGGCCGGACCGGCTGGTCGACTGCTCGAACCCGCTCCGCAGCCAGCGGCGCGAGCTGTGGCGGCGCATGAAGGCGTTCTCCGACGGCAGCGTGCCGGTGGCCGAGTGCGACCTGGCGGCGGTGACGTCGGTTGCGTCGCTCGAGCGCGTGGGCGTGCTGGATGCCTGGCGCGAGGTGGTGTCACGGCGGCGCGACATCCGGCGCGACGAGGGCACGGGGGCGATCGAGCTGCGCACGCGCTCGCCCTGAGGCGTGCCTACGATCGTCGGTGGCGATGGAGGACATTCCCGACATCGATTTCGCCCATCCGGTGGCGCTGTTCCCGCTCGCGTCGACGGCGCTGATGCCGAACGCGGTGCAGCCGCTCCACGTCTTCGAGCCGAGGTACCGCCGCATGGTGATCGATGCCGTGGGCGACGCCGCCGATGGGCTCGACTCCGCCGCGCCGATCGCGATGGCGACCTTCCTCGGCGACGCCTGGCGCGACGACTACGGCGGCACGCCGCCGCTGCGGCCGACCGTGTGCGTGGGGCGGATCGTGCGGCACGCGCCGCTTCCGGACGGCCGTCACGACATCGTGCTGCTCGGGGCGTGCCGCGCGCGGATCGCGCGCATGATCGAGCCCTGCGCGGGTCGCCCCTACCGCATGGCCGAGCTGGTGCCGGTGGCCGACCGCGCGCGTCCGCGGACGGCGGTGGCGCGCGCGCGCGAGGTGGTGGTGTCGGTGCTGTCGCGGCCGCGGCTTGCGCGCCTGCAGGCGGCGGCACCGCTCCGGGAGTGGATCGGCCGGCCGGACGTGCCCCCGCGCACGGCGGTCGACGTGGCCTCGCACGCGCTGGTGAACGATCCCGACGCGCGCTACCGGCTGCTCGAGGAGCGCGATCCATGCCGGCGCGCCGACGAGGTGTGCAGCGCGCTGGTGGCGCTCGAGCGGATGATCGCGTGCGCCGAACGGCAGCGCAGCGACGAGTGGCCCTCCGGGCAGAGCTGGAACTAGGGCGCGCGGTGTGCGGGCGGCGCGGCGCCGTCGGCCGGTGCCGCCGGCGTGGCGGTGCGCAGTTCCTCGCGCCGGGCGTCGAAGCCGGACTGCCGCCAGGCGGCCATGCGCGCGGCCGCCTCGAGCGCGGCGATCCGTTCCTCGATGAGCTCGGTGGCGCGTGCCTCGCCGGCGGACGCGCGGCGCATGCGCTCGGCCGCCTCACGGATGGTGCGCCGGCGGCGCATCAGCACGACCTCGAGCGACGACTGGGCCACGAGCAGGGCCAGCACGGCCGCGGGCTCGTGCGGGATGGGGCCGTCGCCGACGGCCTCGGCGCCCGCGTCGAGCCGCTCGGCGCGGCGCGCGGCCACGCGCCGCGTCGGTTCGAGCCGCGTGCGCAGGGCGGTGCGCGCTGCCTCGATGACCGCGGCACCTGCGGCGGGGGATGACGCGGCGGCCTCGCGCGCGGCGGCAACGAGCGAGCGCGCGGGGTCACCGAGCCAGGGCCACAGCAGGCGGTCGACGCGGTCGCGCACGCGGTCGGCGGCGGCCACCTTCGCGAGCGTCGGCTCCATCGCCTCCTCGATCGCGCGGCGCGGGGCGGGGTCGAGCCCGGCGACGTCGATGAGTT
>JBJTJU010000246.1:0-5712 GCA_046096165.1 Phycisphaerales bacterium
GCTCGCATCGCAGCCGTGCGCATCCCTCGCGCGCCTCCCACCGGTGGCGACCGTGAAGCCGCTCGGCGTCGCCCATGCGTTCATCGACGAGCGGCTGACCCACGATCCGCGGCTCCTCCTCGCGGTCACCAGCCGCATCTCCGGGGGGGTCTTCATCCGCGACCGGCCGCCCGCGATCACCGACCCGCGCACGCTCCGGCCGCTTGTCCTCCTCATGCCCCTCTCCTGGAAGTACGAACCATGACCACCGCCACCCTCACCGAACGCCTGCTCTCCTCGTTCCCGTCGGGGAACTACTGCCTGCCGGCCCTGCTGCGGCTCGCGGAGATCGTCGAGACCACCGACGTCCCCACCGCCGCCGTCGAATGCACGATGCGGCCGCGGCTCCTCCTGAACCCTGAGTGGGTGGAGCGCCACGCCCAGACGCCGGAGAAGCTCGTGATGCTCGTGATGCACGAGCTGCACCACGTGATCCTGGGGCACACCCGGCTGTTCCCGCGGGCCACGCCGCTCGACAACCTCGTCTTCGACGCGGTGATCAACAGCATGCTCTGCCACCTCTTCCCCGCACGCGCCAACCGCGCGCTGATGACCGACTTCTACAGCGATGCCAAGTTCCCGGAGTGCTTCCTTCGTCCGCCCGTGGAATGGAAGCCGCTCGGCCGGGTGGCGACGCCGCGCGCCCTGCACGATGGCCCGCACGCGCACCTGGCGCCCCTCTATGCGCGGCTCTACTCGCGCCGCGGCGCCACCTACTCCGAGCTGCGCGACGCACTGCGCGGCACGGCCGCCGATGCCGAGATGCCCACCGACCGCCTGCTCGGCGACCACCGAGGCGAGGAACTCGGTGCCTCGAGCGGCGGAAGCCTGGAAACCCGCTCGCCGGCGCTCCTGGCGGAGATCCGGCGCATCGTCGAGCGCTGGCCACGGCCCCCGAAGCCCATCATCGGTCGCACAGTGCACGCCACCATGGAGGTTGCGCGCCTTCGCGTGCCGCCGCCGGCGCCGCGCGGGCAGCTGGTGTCGCTCCTGCGCCGCATCGCACGCCGCCGGACGGCGGCGGGCCCACGCTCGCCGGCATGGCAACCCGTCGAGGGCGAGGGCCCGGTGCTCCGCATGGACCGGCGGACCACCGTCCTCCGCAGCCTGGGCATGACGCCCGTCCTCCAGCGCACGCCCATCGAGACCCGCCGCATGAAGCGCGCCGGAGAGCGCGTCCACGTGTACCTCGACGTCTCGGGCAGCGTCCACAACGTGGTGCCGTCCCTGATTCGCGCCATCCTCGACTGCGGCGAATGCGTGCATCCGGTCGTCCACCTCTTCTCCACCGAGGTGGCGGACGTCACGCTCGATGAGCTGCGCGCCGGCAAGATCCGCTCGACCTACGGCACGTCGATCGAGTGCGTCGCGCAGCACCTCGATGCCCACGCGATCCGCCGCGCGGTGCTCGTCACCGACGGCTTCGTGGGCGCGCCGAGCGCCCGCGCCCACGCCACGCTCGGGGCCTGCACGCTCGGCGTCGCCCTCACGCCCTCCGGGCACACCCGCCACGACCTGGACGGGCTGGTCGCCCACTGGACCACCCTCAACCACCCGACCCCATGAACACCGCCATCGACCACCGCACGACCGACATCCTCCGCCCCGCCGAGTTCGTTTTGCCCGGCCACCCCGACAAGCTGGCCGACGCCATCGCCGACCGCATCGTCTGCGCCGCCTACCGGCGCGAACGCCGCGCGCTGGTGGGAGTCGAGGTGGCCGTCCACCGGAACGTCGTCTTCATCGACGGCCGCGTGGCATGCCGCGACGCCGAGTCGATCGACTTCGCGCGCATCGCGAAGGACGTGTACCGGTCGGTCGGCTACTGCGGCCGCTTCCCGCCCGCCCCGCACCGGCTGCGCGTGCGCACCGACCTGGCGCTCGGCCCGCTCCTTCCGGGCGAAGCGGAGTTCCGCGAGGTGTCCGACGACCAGTCGATCGTCACGGGCTACGCGTGCAGCACGCCGGGAACCGACATGCTGCCGGTCGAGCAGGCGATGGTGAAGCGCCTGGCGCGCGCGCTCGATTCGCTCCGCCGAAGCGCGAAGGAACTGGCCCTCGGCCCCGACGGCAAGGTGCTGGTCCTGGTGCGTGAAGACGTCGATCGCCCGGACGCGCCGCCACGCTGGACGCTTGAGCAGGTCACGGTCTCCATCCAGCACGCCGCCGACTGGGACGCCCTGGCCGCGCATGCAGCGATCGACGCGCGCCTGCGCCGCGAAGCCGCCGCCCTCGCGGCGGTCGTGCCGGGCCTCTCGATCGCGCCCACCCTCGACCTGCGCATCAACCCCGTCGGCGACTTCGTCGTGGGCGGCCCCTTCGGCGACAACGGCCTCTCGGGCAAGAAGCTCGTCATGGACGCCTACGGCCCGCGCGTCCCGATCGGCGGCGGCGCCACCGCCGGCAAGGACCGGTGGAAGGTGGACCGCTACGGCCCGAAGCTCGCGCGCCGGATGGCGGTCGATGCGGTGCTGCGGCGGGGGTACCGCGAGTGCACCGTGACCCTCGCCATCTCGCCCGGTGACCGGGAATTCCGCGTCCAGTCCGTCCGTGGCGCGTGGTGAACCAACGGCTTCACGCCCAGACCCTATCCATCTCGTGGAGAACGACCCACATGCCAACGCCACTGTCATCCCACTTTGAATCCGTCCGCCTCGGGCTCGGGCTCAAGCCCGGGGAAGTCGCCGCCCGCGCCGGGTGGCGCGACGCCGGGATCGGCGGAAGCCGCCTGAAGGAGTTCGAGCGAGACGGCATCGCCTCGGACGCCACCATCGCGCGTTGGGCCGCGGCCCTCGGAATCCCCCAGGAGACCATCGATGCGCTGGAAGGCGACGAACGCAAGCGCGCCCGCGCCGAATGGCAGGCCTGGGCCGCCGAGCCCATGGAGCCGCGCCTGACCATCCGTCCATTCTCGGGGCTCTGGATCGGCCGGCCCCTGCCCGAGGACCTGCGAACGCGCGAGGAGATCGAGCACTGGGTGCGCAACGTCTGCGAGTACCGCTCGCTGCTCCGCTGCGTGCAGTGGTCCCGGATCCACGCCACCTTCTTCCGGGAGGACGGCACCTCCTGGGAGAACCTCGCCTCCTTCGGCGAGGACGGCCCCGGCCCGACCATGAGCATTCGCTGAACCGCACGCGCGTCCCGGCCACCGCTATGCTCCGCCGCTCTTCCCCAGACATGGAGGTTTGGACATGCACGACATGGGCAGGATCGCCCTCGAATGCCGCGACGCGGTGCAGCACGCACTCGGATTCGTCGCCACCGTCGACCACCAGCACCGCATCAGCTTCCGGCACCCGGAGCTCGGCGTGTTCGTGGTGCTCGTCTCCCCCGAGGACCCCGAGCACTTCACGCTGCTCTTCCCCGCGTTCATCGATGCGCGCCACGCGCGCTCGCGCGAGCACCTCCTCCGCACGTGCAACGCCATGAACATCCGCGCCCGCGGGGTGAAGTTCGTCATGAATGACGCCGCCGACGGCAACGGCGAGGTGTCGGCCGCCGCCGACATGGCCGTTCCCTACGTGAACGGCCTGCCGCACCGCGAACTCCTGCAGGGCATCCTGCACCGCTCGTTCGGGCTGCTCACGGTCGCGGTCCGAAACGCGGCCGTGCGCCTCCGGCAGGACCTTGCCGCCGGCACGGATTCGGCGCGCGGCGCGCCGGTCGGCGCGCGCTGAACGGCGCGTGGCCGCCCGGCCAGCACGGCAACGTCAGTCCTTCTTCGCGAAGCGGGTCATCAGTCCCTGCGCCACCCCGGCCGCCGATCCGACGGCGCCGGTGGGTGCCGCATGGCTGATGCCGGGCAGGCCCCCGTAGATCGCGATGGCGCCGACCACCAGCGTCCACGCGGGCACGATGCTCAGGCCCGGGATCGTCTCCCACAGCACGGTGGCGATCAGGGCCACGGGTCGCCCGAGCGCCAGCCAGAGCAGCAGGCCGATCACGACGTCGATCGGCACCGAGACGATCGGCGCGATCGCGAAGATCCACCCCACCAAGTCCGCGGGGATCGCGATCGCGAACGCCACGATCAGCTGCCACGGCGAATAGTGGAGCCCCAGCAGGTGACGGCCCGCAAGCAGCCCGAGCTTGGGGCGCGGGGCATCCGCCGACGGCGCCGCGAACCACGGCTGGTCGCCGGCGATGCCCAACTGCTGCCGCGTCGCGGCATCCAGGACGACGTCCCCGCCCTTCACCACGCCCGAGGCGGCAAGCTGCCGCAGCCGCTCGACCGACACCGGATCGGAGAAACGCCGCCCGCGCCGGATGATGAAGGCCTGTCCGCCGGTCCCGGTCATCGACGGCATCCTATCGGCGCTCAGATCTCGTTGATGAGGACGTACCCGTCGCGCTCGCGGATGAAGGGCCGGCGCTCGGGGTGCATGTGGGGGGACACGTGGGTCATGACCGTCTCCATGTCGAGCGAGCCGTAGCGGGCCACCACGTCCTCCACCAGCATCACCCACGTGCGGCCGCCGTACCCGCCCGAGCCCCACAGCTCGATCAGCGTGGGGACGCCGTCGTAGTCGAAGCGCTTGCTGTCGATCCGGTACGACTCGTCCTCCCAGTCGTCCTTGTTCGAGAGGTCGACCTGCTCGAGCCGGTCGATCGCGCGCAGCGGATGCGCCTCGATCGGCACCAGTCCAGGGGCGCCCGGCACCTCCACGGTCGCGGGCCACGGCGGATGCGGGCGGACCGCCAGGCTCGCGGCGAGCGCGGCGTGCGCATGCAGCGTGGCGGCGCGATCCGCGAACTCGACCATCTTCCCCCCCCGGAGCGACGCCACCTTCGCGTCCGCGGGACCCTCCATGCACTGCAGCCGCCAGACGATGGGCAGGCGCGTGGTCGGGCCCATGGGCGCCTCCACCGTCCCGGCGAACGCCGACCCCGGGTGCTCCTGCAGCGCGCGGAAGCTCGACTGCATCAGCGCGCTCCAGGGGTTGGGCGGCAGGTGCATCAGCAGCGACCCGACCGCGGCCTGCACCCGCTCGGCCGCGGCGCGCCCGATGGTGACCTTCGCCTCGAGCTCGATGAAGATCTCGCGCGAGGTGAGCGCGCGCGGCGGGTTGATGGTTGGGTCGAACCGAAACTCGCTCCCGGCGGTCATGTGGGCTCCTTCGGACTCAGTTGCGGTCTGCGCACGAACGCGGGCATCGGTGCCCCAAGAGACTGGCTCACTCCCCGGACGCGATGCCGTTGAGCACGATGATCAGGTCCTGTGCCGCATTCAGGACCTCGACCGCGTTGAGCAACGACAGTTCTCGCTGGTACCGCAGCAGCAGCCGGCCGTCCTTCAGCGCGAAATTCCAGTGGGGCAGCCGCGCGTTCTGCTCCAGGATGCCCTGCAGGGCCTTCACGGCACGAAGGACCTCCGTCGGCAGCTCGCCGACCGGGCAATAGATGGTCACGTACGGCGGCCCCTTCTGGAAGATGAAGGAGTCCACGTAGATGTCGACCTGGTCGCCGACGGACGACACCAGCGACGCATGGTGGAAGCCACGGTTCCTCCCGGGCAAGGGAACCTTCTTGGCGACCCGCATCCGGTACCTGCTGCACATGAGGCTGACGGCGAGGTCGAGTTCGTCCCACGCGTCTGGCTGGTGCGAACCACGCAGGATCTCGTCCGCCTCAGGGACGCGGATGCTCCCCTCCGACACGGCCCGGCAGTACCGG
>JBJTJU010000247.1:0-4509 GCA_046096165.1 Phycisphaerales bacterium
ACCAGCACGTGGCCGCGCGAGACCGGCGCGATGTCCAGGAACGCGATCACGTGCTCGTCCTCGTAGACGCGGTGGCAGGGGATCTCCCCGGCGGCGATGCGGCTGAAGATGCTGGGCATGGCCGGGTTCTATACCATCGCACGGATGGCCGGATCCGCCGCACCGCCGACCGTGGACCTTGCCGCGCTGGCGCCCGATGCGCTGCTCGACGCCTTGCTCCCGGCGCCCGCGCGCGCGGCGCTGGTGGCACGCGTGTTGGCCGAGGACCTGGGCGACGCGGGCGACGTGACGAGCGAGGCGATGATCGATGCGGACGCGCGTGCGCGCGCCGTGCTGCGCCCGCGCACGGCCGGCATTGCCTGCGGGATGCGCCTTGCTGCCGAGGTCCTGGCGCAGGCGGCGCCGGGGGCGCGCGGCTCCGCCCATGTGCGTGACGGCGAGCGCGTGGATCGTGGCGCCGCGATGCTCTCCGTCGAGGGCCCGCTGCGCGGGATCCTGGCGGCTGAGCGCACGATGCTCAACTTCGTCGGGCGCATGTCCGGGATCGCCACGCGCACCGCCGAGTTCGTGGCCGCGGTCGCGGGCACGCGCGCCACGGTGCTGGACACCCGAAAGACCACGCCCGGCCTGCGTGCGCTCGAGAAGCATGCGGTCCGCTGCGGCGGCGGCGCCAACCACCGCATCGGCCTCTTCGACGCCATGCTCGTCAAGGACAACCACGTGGCGGGCCTGGCCCCGGCTGCAATGGCGGCGCGCGTGGCCGACGCGGCGCGCCGCGCGCGTGCGCGACATGCGCTCGCCTTCGTCGAGGTGGAGTGCGACGACCTCGAGCAGTTCCGCGCGATCGTGGCGCTGCCGGCGGGCACGGTCGACATTGCGCTCCTCGACAACATGGGCCTCGACGCGCTGCGTGCGTGCGTGGCGCTGCGCGATGCGTCGGCGCCGGCGCTCAAGCTCGAGGCCTCGGGCGGCGTGCGCCTGGAGACCGTGCGCGCCATCGCCGAGACCGGGATCGACCGCATCTCGGTGGGTGCGCTCACCCACTCCGCGCCCTGCCTGGACGTCGGGCTCGACATCGAGGCTGCATGAGCCCGGAGATATTGCGCTGGCAGCGTGCGCTCGCCGCCGGCCTGATGCCGGGCGGCGCGGTGCGCTCGATCGTCGTCGTCGAGGAGTCGCCGAGCACGCAGGACCTGGCGCGCGCCGCGCACGGCGAGGCGGGTACCGCGTGCTTTGCGCTGCGACAGACCGCGGGCCGCGGCCGGCTGGGCCGCGCATGGGCCGACACGCAGGACGACGGCATCGCGGTGACGTTCGTGCTGCCCGTGGCCGCGCCCGACGTGCTTGCCATGCGCTCGGCCGTGGCGGCGGCGCGAGCAATCGGCGGCTTCGTGCCGTCGGCCGGCATCAAGTGGCCGAACGACGTGGTGATCGATGGACGCAAGGCGGCGGGCGTGCTGGTCGAGTGCGCCGATGGGCTGGCATTCGTCGGGATCGGGATCAACGTGGCGCAGCGTGCGTTCCCGCCGGAGCTCGACGCGCATGCGACGAGCCTGGCGCGTGCGGGCGCGACGGCGGATCGCCTGGACGTGGCGCTCACCCTGGTGCGCGCGGTGGAGGACGCGTGGGCGCTGGGCCCGGGTCCGCTGGCCGCGGCGTATCGGTCGCTTGACCGCCTGTCCGGGCGAACCTGCCGCTTCCGGACGCCGGACGGCATCGTGGAAGGCCGTGTCGTCACGGTCGATCCGGAGCGTGGAATCGAGGTTGCGACCGCGTCCGGGACGCGATTCCTGCCCGCCGCGACGACCTCGGTGGTGCCCCCGGACGGTGCGCGCCGATATGGTGATGTCGATGTCCCGGCCTGACCAACGCCTTGGGTTGCCTGTGCTCGTGCTCGCCACGTGCGTGGCGGGGCCCGCGTTCGCGCAGGCACCGGCGACGTCTCCCGCCGCGGCCCCCGCATCCGGGACGTCCCCTGCGCCGGCCGGGTCCGCCGGTGGGCCGCTGCAGCAGATCGACCAGGCGTCCGCGGACCGCCACTCGCTCTCGCAGTCGCTGCGCGTGATGCCCGTCGACCTCTCGCCGCACAACTTCGAGCGCGTCTACCAGGTGCCCGGCCGCGACGACCTCATGATGCGCACCAACGGCGCGCTCTATGCGGTCTTCGAACAGTCGGCCTACACGCGCGACCAGAAGAAGAAGGGAGCGCTGAAGGCCGTCGTCCCCGCTGCCACGGTCTTCTACATCGGGCGCCCCGACTTCAGCGTCATCCGCAGCGCCGGCATCCGCGACCTGAGCTTCGTGCAGAACGATGCGCCGCCGCCGCCGGTGGCCAAGCCGCTCCAGTCGATGTCCGGCGTGTCGCGGTTTCCTTCCGACCCGGTGGACGGGCGGGCGCCGGACGTCCGCGTGGACGCGCGCACCGATGGCCGCGTGGCGCCCGGTGCCGTGGGCGGCGCAGACCGTGCCGCGCCTGCGTCCGAGGCCGAGCCGCGCCATGCCGACCGCAGCGTGCCCGTGCGCCCGCCGGCCGACGTCGCTCCCGAGGACCATGCCGCGGCCGAACCGCCGCCGGCACCCATCCGCCAGGAGCAGCCTGGCTTCCGCGCGCGGATCGACGAACTGATGCGCCGTGCGGCGAAGCCCTCCTCACAGAAGTGATGCACGCGCGCCGCGCGCGCGATGTGCCGGTCGCATCGCGACCGGCGTGGCCGCGTTGGCGTTCCTCGTTCCCGGGTCCGTGTCGCGGTCCGAGCCGCCCGTGCCCGGCGTGGCACCGAGCGTCGACACGGTGACCTGCGTTCCGGGTGGCGTGGCCGCGGTGCCGCTCGAGCGGAATGGTGACGCGGCCGTGCCCGCGCGCGTGTCGGTGGTGGTGGGCGCGCTCCGCAGCCAGGCACCCGTGGTGTGGGTCGGTGCGCGGCCGGATGACGGCGCACGCTTCTGGACGCGAAGCCCCGAGCAGGTCGAGGCCGCGATGGCCTGCGACCTTCCCGCGGATCCGCGTCCGGAATCGACCGGCCAGCTCTTCGCGATGGTCGAGCTGCCGTCGGTGGGCGAGGGCGACTTGGAGGTGGCCGGCCGTCCGGTGCGCGCGCGCTGGCTGCCGTCGCCGCAGCGCCTGCGCAGCGACGCGCCGCTCCTCTCCGTGGCCGCGACGCCGTCCGAGGACCGCCCCGACCCGACCACGCCGGTCGAGTACTGGCGGTGGTCGCTGCTTGCCGAACGCAGCGGTGCACGGATCGGCGATCCGCGCGGCGACGCGGCCGACCGGCTGTGGGCGCGGCACGTCGAGAGCCTGTGGGCCGCGGGCCTCGAGCGCGTGCGCGCGCAGAGCCGCGGCATGCACGCCGAGGTGGTCGATGCGCTGGTCGGGCTCGCCGAGGACCTGGAGGGCCGGCGCTCCGTGGCGGCGTGGGTGGCACGGCCGCGCGAACTGCGCACGCTGCTTGGGATCCTGGTCGACACCGAGCGCACCGACGCCGACGCCGCGCAGGCCGCGCTCACCTGGTCGCGGACCCGCTGGATCGTCACCGCGTGGATCGAGGAGGACGCCGGCGACCGCGTGCTGCTTGCGGTCGCCAACCCATCCGCGGGCGAGCGCGTGCTGGCGGCCGAGTGGGTGGCGAGCGACGGCCAGTCGCCGCGGTCGTCGATCCTGGCGAAGCCGCGCCGCGTGACCCGCGCGTGGATCGACCGCCCGTCGCTCCCGGCCGACCCCGAGCGCCTGGTCTCTGCCCGCGAGCGGCCGGAGGTGCTCGAACTCTCGGACGGCACGATGCGCACGCGGCTGGCAGCCGGCGCCCGCGAGTACCCGGTGCGTCCGCCGGAGCGTTCCTTCGGCATGTTCCTGCCGCCCTTGTCGCTTGCGGATGCGCAGGCGGGATCGATCGAGCCGGTGCCGGCCGAGTGGGTGACGTCGGCGGCGCTGCGGCGGCGCGCGGGCAGGTGGGAGCTCTTCATCGACGCGTTGCGCCCGGCCGATGGGGCCGAACCCGAGCTCGACGAGGTCATCGTGCGGCTCGGGGATCCATCGTCGCCGTCGCATGCCTTCGCGGTCTCCGCGGCGGGGGCGCTGGAGATGCGCGCCGGCAGCGACGACGGTGTCGGCGCGGGCTTCATGCGCTGGAACGACCGCTGGCGCGCGCGCCTCGAGCTGCCGGAGGCGTGGCTTCCGGTGGGTGCCGCGGGTGCACGGCCGATGATGGTGTCGATCGAGCGCGTGCCCGGTGCCGCGGCGCCCCGGCAGACCGCCGCGCTCGCGGTGCCGCCGTGGCGCGCGGTGCCGCCGCCGGTGATCGTGGACCTGGAGGCATGGGGCGGCGAGGCGCGGTGAACGGGACCGACCGTGGCGAACCCTATACTTCGGCCCGATGCAGCATGACGAGGTGCCGCACGAACCGCCGGCGACCGACGCGCCGGCGCCTCGGCCGCGCGGGGTGGCGCTGCTGAGCCAGCAGGGCGGCGGGGGGCCGTCCACGCGCCCCGGGCGCGGCGGGGCGGCGCGCG
>JBJTJU010000248.1:0-4826 GCA_046096165.1 Phycisphaerales bacterium
CTTCGTCGCGCCGAACTCGAGCGACCCGTGGTGCGACACGATGATGTGCTGCAGCACCATGAGCGCCTCCTGCGGAAGCCGGTGGCCGGACTCGCGCCCGACCTTCGCCGCCATCGCACTCAGGAGGATCACGCCCTTCACGGTGTGGCCGATGAGGTTTCCCTCCATCGTGTAGTTGAAGCCGCGCTCCCACGTGAGCTCGGTGGTCTTCCCGAGGTCATGCAGGAAGAGGCCCATGAGCACGATGTCGCGGTTGAGGTCCGGGTAGAGGGGAAGCGTCACCTCGGCGATGCGCATGAGCTGCAGCGTGTGCTCGAGCAGGCCGCCGATCCACGCGTGGTGCACGCTGACGGCCGCCGGCGCCTGGCGCACGCGCGACATCAGCACCACGTTCGAGAGGTAGGCCTCCGCCAGCGCGCGCATCGCCGGGTGCGTCAGCGACCCGAGGATCCGACGCAGCTCGGCCTCCATCTCGGCAATGTCGTGCCGCGTCGACGGCATGAGCCGCGCCAGGTCCTCGACCTCCACTTCGACGGATGCGATCGAGTCCACGATCACCTGCACCTGGCCGTTGTATTCCTGTGCCTGGCCGCCGATCCACACGAACCCCGTGCGCGCCACCTCGGCCAGCTGCGCCTCGTCGAAGGTCCACTGGCGGATCGGCACCTCGCCGGTCGCGTCGCGGATCAGGCCCTTCAGGAAGTGCTTGCCGTTCTTCGCGGTGCCGCACTGCGGGTTCACCAGCGAATACACGCCGTCGACGTAGGTGTGCGGGCGGATCGCCTCGACGGGCACGTGCGGGCGACGGCCGCCTGGCGATGGCTGCCCGGACCCGGATGGCTGCGATGGCGCCTGCGTCATGGAAACACGAGTGTACGCATCGAGGCAAGCGCGGCCGGAATCTCCGCCGCAAGTTCCGCGGCCAGCATGCCTGCCGTACCACCTGCGCGCTCGGCCCACCGCTCGCCTGCGATCGCGTGCGCCTCGACCGCCAGACGCGCGCAGTCGTAGAGCCCGAGCGCGCGGCCGTGCTGCACCACGATGCCGGCCACCACGCCCGCCAGCACGTCGCCGCTTCCCCCGACCGCCAGCACGTCGTTGCCGCGCCGGCAGGTCCACGTCTCGCGTCCATCGCTCACCACGGTGCCGTGGCCCTTCAGTGCCACCACGCACCCAAGCCGCTGCGCCAGGCGCTCGGCTGCGTAGGGCCGCGCCACCGGGTCGGTCGGGTCCGCGTGGATGCGAAGCGCCTCGGCCAGCCGCGCGAACTCCCCGGGGTGCGGCGTCAGCACCATCGGCGCGCGCAGGTCGAGGTCGAACTGCGGCGTGGCCGCCAGGTTGTTGATCGCGTCCGCGTCGACCACGACCGGGCGGCCGTCGTCGGTCGACAGCACGCGCATGGTGACCTGGCTCTCCGCGAAGCCCGTCCCCAGGCCCGGGCCGATCACCAGTGCCCCCGCGCGCCCGGCATGTGCGTCGATCGCCGCGGCCACCGCGTGCGGCACCAGCCGGCCCTCGCCATCGACCGGAAGCGGAAGCCCCGTCGCCGACGGGTTCGCGGCCAGGATCGCCGGCACCAGGGGCTCGGGTGCGGCCGCGATGCAGAGCGCCGCACCCGCGCGCAACGCGCCGAGCGAAGCAAGCACCACGCTCCCGAGCATCACGGTCGGCTCGGCCGCATGCCCGCCGATCACGCACACCGTGCCGAAGGTTCCCTTGTGGCCCGCGGGGTCACGCGCAGGAAGCGCAGGAAGCGGGCGTGCGCCGCTCACGGGGTTGCGCCCTTCGCGGGCGCCTCGCCGCGCGCCGGCGCGTCGCCGCCCGCAGCCCCCCCCACCTCGTTCCCATCGATCCGCACCACGTCGATCTCCAGGTCCCCGATCATGTTCACGATGCGCGCAAGGTCGGCATCGATCGACCCGCCGTCGGCCGCGCTCCATCCCGTCATCAGCCGCGAGGCAACGAAGTCGGGGCCATCCGCGGGCAGCGTGGCATCGAGGTCCACCCACTCGTTCCCGACGACCGCCTGCGTCCACATGTGCCAGCCGTAGGCGTTGCGCACCGTTCCCGCGTCGGCCACGTAGCAGAGCCCGGTGGCCACGCGCGCGGGAATCCCCTGCGCGCGCAGCATCGCCGCCAGCAGCACGGCATGCTCGGTGCAGTCGCCGGCGCGGCTCTCGGCCGCCTCGCTCGCCGTCGCCAGCCCCTTCGCCAGGTTCTTCGTGCGCAGGTGCGCGTACGTCGCGCGGCGCAACGCCTGCGTGCGCTTCCGCGCGTCCTCTCCCACGCCCTCCACCGCACGCGCCGCCAGCGCCTTGATGCGCGCATCGCCGCAATCCACCATGGCGCTCGCCGCCGTGAAGCGGGCGTCCGCGCGCTCGGCCTCGCTCACCGCCGAGCCGCGCGCGGCGTCAATCGTCACGCGCCCCTCGCCGGCTCCCCCGCGCACGAACGCCTGCGCACCCGCGGTCGGCACGTCCGCCAGCGTCCCGTCCCGCGCCCGCACGCGCAGTTCCGCCGAGCGCGCCGCCGCGATCGCGCGCGCATCCTGCGGCAGCTCGATGAACGTGCGCGCCATCACCTCGGCGCCGCGGATCGGCGCCGTGGCCGCCTCGCGCGTCGAGAGCACCGATTCCAGCACGCCCACCCCACGATCCACCGTCGACTTCACCGCCACGCCGTCGGCGCGCACCCACTCGCCGGTCGGGCGCTCAAGCAGCGAGATCGCCACGCGCCATTCGACGCACTTCACCGGCCCGCTGCCGACATCGACCGTCGACTCACCGATGCGCGTTCGCTCCACCGCCACGGCCGTCGGCCCGCTCTCGGGGTCGATCGTCACGTAACGCACCACGGCCTCGCCCGCCGATTCCCTCGCGCGCACGAACCGGTCCGCCGCCGCCGGCGCCAGCCACCCCGCCGCCGGGGCCGGCACCACCTGGTTCGAGGTGCGCCCGCCCTGCTCCTGCGTGACCTCGATCCCCTGCGCCGTGAACGCCCATCGCCCGCGCACCACGTCGCGGCCGGTGCCGCGCTCGGTCTCGACGCGCACGGGCGTGCCGTCCGGCCGCTCCTCGAAGACGTTCCGCGAACGCACGGTGACCGCCTGCCCCATGCGCCCCACCTGCATGTTCGACTCGGTCTCGGTGCGGATCACCTCGCCGTCGCGCACCGTCCGCTCGTGCATCCATCCGCACGGCGACCCGCCGAGCGTCAGCCGGTACCAGTGCTCCTCGAGCACCTCGGGCGGCGCACCCAGGCACGCGGCCGCCACCCACAGCGCCGCGGCCACCGCCAGCGGCACGCGCACGCGCGAGTCCGCGCGCCGGGCGCGCACCGCGCCGCGGCGCTCACTGCGGACGCATGAGCGGGAACAGGATGACATCGCGGATCGACTCCGAGTTCGTCATGAACATCACCAGCCGGTCGATGCCCATCCCCATGCCGCCGGCCGGGGGCATGCCCACGCGCAGGCTCTCCACGAAGTCGTGGTCGAGCGTGCGGAAGGTGCTCTCCTCGTCGTCGGCGCCGGCCAGCTGCTCGGTGAACTTCGACAGCTGGATGTCCGGGTCGTTCAGCTCGGTGTAGGCGGGCCCCAGTTCCATGCCGGCCACGAACAGGTCCCAGCGCTCGGCGATGTCCGGCTCCGCGCGGCTCGGGCGCGTGAGCGGCGAGATGGCGCTCGGGTAGTCCATCACGAAGGTCGGCCGCCGCGGGTCGATGAGCGCCTCGGCCTTCAGCTCGAACAGCTCGTTGACCAGCAGCCAGTGGTCCAGCTTCGCCGCGTCCTCGACGCGGTGCTCGCGCCCGGCCGCGCGCACGCGGTCGCGGTCGCGCATGTCGAAGCCGAAGGCGCGCAGGAAGAGGTCCTCGTAGCGAACGCGCTCGAAGGGCGTGCGGTAGTCGATCTGCAGGTCGCCGAAGGGCAGCACCGGGCCCGCGCCGCCCTCGGGGCAGCCGGCCATGGCACACGCCACGTGGTGCACCAGGGCCTCGACCATCTCCAGCATGGTCATGTAGTCGCCGTAGGCCTCGTAGGCCTCCATGGCGGTGAACTCGGGGTTGTGGCTTCGGTCCACGCCCTCGTTGCGGAAGTTGCGGTTGATCTCGAAGACCCGGCGCATGCCGCCCACCATCAGGCGCTTCAGGTAGAGCTCCGGCGCGATGCGCATGAAGAGGTCCATGCCCAGCGCGTTGTGCGTGGTCACGAAGGGACGCGCCGCGGCGCCGCCGGCGATCGGCTGCATCATCGGGGTCTCGACCTCGAGAAAGCCGCGCGACTCCATGAAGCGGCGCACCAGGCTCACGATCCGCGAGCGCTGCTCGAAGACCTTCACGGTCTCCGGATTCGAGTACATGTCGACGTAGCGCTTGCGGTAGCGGATCTCGGCGTCCTCGAGGCCGTGCCACTTGCCGGGCGGCGGCGCCAGGCTCTTGCACGCCAGGTCGATGGCGGAGGCCCACACGCACGTCTCGCCCTTGTTGGTGCGCCCGATCGGCCCGTCGGCCACCACCAGGTCGCCGTAGTCGAGCATCTTGGCCAGCGCGAACTCGCGCTCGGAGACGTTCGCCTTGCTCACGGTGACCTGCAGGTCGCCGGAGGAATCGCGCAGCCAGAAGAAGACCAGCTTCCCAAGGTCGCGGTGCTGCATCACGCGCCCGGCGATGCGCACCCGCGCGCGCCGGTCCTCGCCCGCGGCGGCCGGATCGGCCTTGCGCGCCTGCTGCCACGACTCGAACGCCGCATGCGCGGCCTCGTCGAAGCGCGCGCGCGCCGCGGCGCACGCCTCCAGCCCGTCGGTGCGCTGCCCGTACGGCTCGACGCC
>JBJTJU010000249.1:0-10572 GCA_046096165.1 Phycisphaerales bacterium
GAAGTCGATCACCTTCGGCACCGCACGACCGGACCCCCGCGACACCAGCACGTTCCCCGGCTTGATGTCCCGGTGGATCACCCCCTTCTGGTGCGCATGCTGCACCCCGTCGCACACCTCGGCGAAGAGCGCCATGCGATCCCGCACCCCCAGGCGCTCGTCGTCGGCATGGCGCGTGATCGGCGGGCCATCGATGTAGGGCATCGCAAACCACGGACGGCCGTCCTCGGTCACCCCGGCATCGAGCACCGAGGCGACGTTCGGGTGGTCCATCCGGGCCAGCGCCTGGCGCTCGACGCGGAAGCGCGCCATCACCACCGACGACGACGGGTCGCGACGCAGGAGCTTCAGCGCCACCAGGCGGCGCACCGGCTCCTCCTGCGAGGCAAGCCACACCGTGCCGAAGCCGCCTTCCCCCAGCACCGAGACCAGCGCGTACCGGCCCACGCGGCCGAGTCCCTCGTCGATCCCGCGTTGCACCTCGGCGCCGGCGCGCGCCAGCAGCCGGTCGAGCTCGGCCATGGTGGCGTCGCCGGGCGGCGTCGCACCGGCCGTCGCAGGGCCCTGGGCGTCGCCGGAAGTTGTCACGTCATCTTCCGGCATTTTCCCGAATTCTACCAATGGCGGCGTCTTGCTCAGCCCCGGCGCCGCACGATCGCGCGCGCCAGGCGCTGGCGGCCGGCCGCGAAGTCGCGCTGCGCCGTCGCGGCGCTGATCCCCAGCATCTCGGCCACCCGCTCGAGCGGGATGCCCGCCACCGAGTGCAGCGTCACCACCTCGACCTGCCGGGGATGGCGCGCGGCGATCTCGATCATCGCCTCCTCGAGCCGCGCGAACTCGTCGCGGTCGGAGACGTGCGTCGTCCCGCCGACGATCGCCCCCTCGGCCTCGGTGTCGAGCCGCTCGGTGATCCTCGTGTCGCGCTTGCCCGCAAGGCGCTTGCGGCGTCGGTCGGCGATCACCCTGGTCATGAACACGCTGGCCAGGCCGCGCAGGTGCGACTTGGTCTCCGGCAGCTCGCGCTGGTTCATCAGGCGGATCACCGCCTCGGTGACGAGCGACGAGGGCGCGAGCGCCGCGGCACCGAAGCCGGCGGTCTCGTGCTCCGCGCGAAGCGTGCGTTCGGCCACCTGGCGCAGGCTGTCGTAGTGCGCGGTGATCAGCTCCGCGAACGCGCGCTGGCGCGCGGGGTCGTTGGCGTCGGGGCCGCGCCCCGGGGTCTCGTCGTCCGTGCGTGCCATGCGTCCTCACACCCCGCGCGTGCGCGGGTCCCAGATCACCTTGTGCATCTGCACCTGCATGCGGACCGGCAGCCGGTCGGCCAGGATCCACGCCGCCAGTTCCCTCGGCGCAAGCCCGGGCGTGCCCGCGACCTCCGTGCCGCGCGGCTGCTCCCACGCGGCACCCATCAGGATCGCGCGCAGCGCGCCTTCGCGCACGCGGCGGTCCAGCCCATGCGCGGCGATCTGCGCGCGCGCCCAGTCGTAGTCGGCGCGGTCGGTGACCACGAACTTCACCTCGTCGCGTGCACGAAGGTCGGCGAGGTTCGACCAGAGATTGCGGTCGCACTCGCCGCTGCCGGGCGTCTTGAGGTCGAGGATCCGGATCGACCGCGGGTCGCACGGAGCGATGTCCACGGCGCCGGAGGTCTCGATGAGCACCACGTGCCCGGCGTCGCAGAGGAGCCGCACCAGATCGAGCGCCCGGCGCTGCGCGAGCGGCTCGCCGCCCGTGAGCTCGACGAGCGGGCATCCGATCGCCGTCACCCGGTCGAGGATGTCGCCGACGGTGGCCGTCGCGCCCTCGCGGAAGGCGTACTCGGTGTCGCAGTAGGTGCAGCGGAGCGGGCACCCGGTGAGGCGCACGAAGGTGCACGGCTCGCCGGCCCACGTGCTCTCGCCCTGGATCGAGTGGAAGATCTCGTTGAGCCGGAGCGTGCCGGCGCGCGGGTCATCGGCGGCGGGGCGGCCGAGCACCGCGCCCGCCGCGGCCGCCGTGGCGCCGCTGCAGGAAGGCATCAGGTGCTGGAGGGGGTTCGTGGCCACCGGTCAAAACGGTATGCGGGAGGCGCCGTTCGGCGCCTCCCGCGAATGCCCAGAAGAGGACTCGAACCTCCAAGGGATTGCTCCCACCAGCACCTCAAGCTGGCGCGTCTGCCAATTCCGCCACCTGGGCGTGGCTGCCGGGCGGGGTGGTGCCCCGCACGGCGAGGGCGAGGAGCATAGCAGGGCCATCGCCGGCCCCGGCTGCGTTCAGGTCCAGGCACCCAGCAGCATGCCCAGGTCGATGCCGTCGACCACGCCGTCGTCGTTGAAGTCGGCGGAACCGGGCAGGCCCCACTGCGCGAGCAGCTGGCCGAGGTCGATGCCGTCGACCACGCCGTCGCCGTTGAGGTCCTCGGGCGTGGACGGCGTGCAGTCGAGGTTGAGGCCCCAGACGCGCACGTCGTCGACGCCGGCCTCGACGATGGAGCCGGACGCGAGGTCCCGCGCCCGGAACCGCAGGCGCAGCTGGTTGGTCGGCGTGACGAAGTCGCCCACCCGGTAGCTGCGGAAGACCCAGGCGCGGGCGTTCGCGGTCACGTCCTCGACCACGACCCACGTGGTGCCGCCGTCGACCGACAGCTCGATGGGCATGCTGTCGGCGTTGGGTGCGGCACCGGCCTCGTTCGAGTACCAGCGCCAGTAGCTGAACCGCGGGTCGCCCAGTCCGGTCATGTCGTAGTTGGGGGAGACCAGCGTGGTCTGCCCGCCGTCGACGTCGGCGGCGCCGATGGCTCCGCCCACCGTGCCCTGGCCGGTGATCCAGCAGTTGACGCCGGGTGCCGGGGTGCGGTCGTCCTCCGGCTGCGCGGGGATGCTGCCGGTGGCGGTTCCCACCGGATTGACGCGCGTCCACAGGCCGGCGGTGGCCGCATCACCCGTGGCGCCGACCGTCCAGCCGGCATTCGACGTCTCGAAGTCCGTGGCGGCCACCTCGGTCTCGCTCGAGGCCCACGCGAAGTTGGCGACGTGCACCGAGGTGGGCGCGGTGGCCGGGCTGGTGACGCCCGTGCCGGAGACCGACTGCGCGAAGAGGTAGTAGTCGACGCGCGTGCCGCACGTGCCGGCGGGCAGGGTGCCCTCGAACGTGTTGGGCCCCACCTGCACGGGCGTGGTGGCGGTGAACGACCCGCTGCCCTGCGGACGGACGAGCATGCGCACGCTCTGCGGGTTCACCTGGTCGGCGACGGGGCTCACCGTGAACTGCACCGCGGTGCCTCCCGTCGGCCGGGCCGTGGTCGGCAGGGGGGTCGGGAAGTCGAAGCGCAGTGCGGTGACGGCCGGGCCGGGCATCGCATGCAGCGTGAAGGCGCCGTTGATCAGCGCGTAGTTGGGCGTGCCGTCGGCGAGGTTGGCGTTGTCGTCGTCGAGGGTGAGGAAGTGCGCGGTGATCGCCGGGGTGATGGTGGTGACCGCGCCGTGGAGCAGCGCGGAGTTCACCGTCAGGTCCTCGACCATCTGGCGGTACGACGTGGGGTACGCGTTCCGGAAGTTGTTGCGCAGGTCCCAGACGCAGCCGGAGAGCAGCTGGCCGCAGGCGTGGATGGCGCTGCCGCAGGACGAGCAGCCGGACTCGTAGTACTGGCAGTTGTTGCTCGCGTTGCGGATGCCGCCGGCGCAGGTCTGGAAGCCGACGCCGAGGGCGCTCTCGTCGGTGATCAGCACGCCCATGACGTCGCCGAAGCCCTCGCCGTACGCGCCCTGGCCGCTGCCGGCGCGGTTCACGACGTGGTGGCCGTACTCGTGGTGCACCACGGTCGAGAATGCGCTGTTGTTGCAGCCGCCGCCCGAGGGATAGAAGTTGATCGACGACCCGTCGTAGAAGGCGTTGCAGGTGCCCGAGACGCGGACGTTGATCTGGAAGGACTGCTGGTTCGGGATCGTCGGGAACCCGGGGCTTGCGCGCACCACCATGTCGCGGACGATGTTCGAGTGCAGGTAGGCGTTGACCTGGGCACGCAGGCCCTGGTCGAGGTTGTCGGGGCTGTGCACGAAGTCGACCGGACCGCCGGAGGAGGTCGTGGACAGTTCGCTCACCGGGCCGAGCGCATCGCTCATCGCGAACCAGCGCCCTGCGGTCCGCGAGACGACCGACACCGGGCCGGTCACGCCGGGGATGGTGACTGCGCCGTTGGCGTCCGTGAAATAGTTGGTCCCACCCACGGTGACCTGCCCGTACGGCAGCGGGGTCGCCGCCGCGGGGTCGCACTCGGCGGCGCGGTTGCCCTGCGTGGCCTGGCCGCGCACGGTGACCTGGACGTCCGCGTGGCGGATCATGCTTTCCTGGTGCAGGATCGCGCCGGTCTCGGCGTCGACCACGAACTCGATCCGCTGGTAGGAGTCCGGGTCCCAGTGGCCGCCGCCCACGGCCTCGAACTTCACCGCCAGGCGCGGCTCGGCGGCCGCGCGGTCGATGCCGGCCCAGATCACGTACGTGGCGGGGCCCACCTCGGGCTTCGAGCGGAACTGGTTGAGCGCGTGGCGCGTCCAGACCTTCGGGTCGGACGGCAGCCCGGGGCCCAGCCGGTCCAGCTGTGCGTCGACGGCGCGCACGTCCCACAGCGTGCTCGAGGCGAGCACCGCGGGGAAGGCGTCCATGTTTCGGACCAGCACGAAGAGGTGCGAGCGGTAGACGGGGAGGCCGCGGTGGAACTGCGACCACGCGAGGCCCGTGAACTTGAAGCCGCCGACCTCCCGGTCGGGCATCACGCCCACCAGGTGGTCGCCGGTCTCGTACGGGCCGACGGGCATCAGGCTCGCGGGATCGACGCCCCACAGCGCGCGGGCGTTGGCCTCGATGAAGCGCGAGGCGCTTTCGGCGGGCGAGGGGCCGGTGCCGAGCCGCCCCCACACGCATGCGGCCTGCGCACCCTCGACGATCACGTCGCTCTCCGGGTGCGCCGCACGGAAGGCGTCGAGCACGGCCGACGACGGGCCGACGGTGCCGAGCGAAGGTCCGCTGGGCGCGGTCCAGTCGTCGCTGCCGAGGGGAGGCGCGACCTGGGCCGCGGCGGAGGCGGGCAGCATCGCGATCGAGGTGATGCACAGGGCAACGGCGTTGGTCAGTCGCATCGTGTGGGTCCGTGTCTCGGTCGGTCCTGGAGGGTCCGGCGGGGAGTGCCGGCGCGAACGATTGTTTCACGTTCCGCCGAAGCGGGGACGAGAACCTTCGAACTTTGGCCGACACGCCCGTGTCCGATAGTCCGGGAAGCGGTCGGCTGCTTCCTATACTCGCCCCGTGGCTGGAGGTTCCCGAGAATCCGCGCCGAACGAGCCCACGATCGAGAATCGGCAGGCGCGCCACGACTATTCGATCGGCGACACGCTCGAGTGCGGGATTGAGCTCCGGGGCACCGAGGTGAAGAGCGTCCGGGCCGGAAAGGTCAGCCTTGCCGAGGGTTACGTGAGCGCCCGTGCCGAGCCGCCGGAGCTGGTGCTCCATTCCGTCCACATCGCCGAGTACCCGCCGGCCGGCAAGGCCGTGCAGCATGACCCGGTGCGCCCGCGGCGGCTCCTGGCCCACCGCCGGGAGATCCGCAAGCTCGCCGAGCAGGTCAAGCTCAAGGGGTTCACCATCGTGCCCCTCAAGATCTACTTCAAGGGCGGCCGGGCGAAGCTCCTGGTCGGCCTGGGCACGGGCCGCAAGGCGGTCGACAAGCGCCAGGCGATCGCCGCGCGCGAGATGAAGCGCGACATCGACCGGGCGATGCACGGGCGACGCTAGCGACGCGCGCGCGTCGCCGCCGCCCCGGGAAGCGGGATCACTTGCGGATCTCGATCGTCCGTCCGCGGTCGGCCTCGCGCCGGCCCTCGATGCAGTCGACGATGAGCATGGCCACCGCCTCGGGGGCGAGCGCGGCCGAGGCCGGCACCACCTTGAGCGGGAAGTTGCTGCGGAGGAGCGGCGTCTCGACGGCGCCGGGGTTCACCGAGAAGGCGCGGATGCCGTGGCGCCCGCCCTCGCGGTGCATGCTGCGCACGAAGCTGTCGAGCGCGGCCTTGCTCGCCGCGTAGGCGAAGAACCCCTGGAATGGGTCGGAGCTCGCGAGCGAGCTGACGTTCACCACGCACCCGGCCTTGCGCTGCAGGAAGTGCGGCCAGGCGCGCACGATGAGGAAGGCGGGCCCGAACGCGTTGTTGAGG
The DNA here is from genome assembly GCA_046096165.1 of Phycisphaerales bacterium. Taxonomy (GTDB): domain Bacteria; phylum Planctomycetota; class Phycisphaerae; order Phycisphaerales; family SM1A02; genus UBA966. The sequence goes on from JBJTJU010000249.1 coordinate 6,186, forward strand.
AACGCCTCCTCGAGCACGTCCTCGTCGGTGCCCTCGATCGGGACGTGCGGCGCGACGCCGGCGCAGTTGACCAGGACGTCGATGCCGCCGAGCTCGGCGACGGTGCGTTCCACCACGCCTGCCGCGAAGGCGCTGTCGGCGAGGTCGCCGGCCATCACGAGCGCTCGGCAGCCGGCGTTCGCCGCCGCGCAGGCGGTGGCGGTGCCGTGGAGCTTCTCGATGCTGCGGCCCACGAGTGCGAGCGCGTGCCCGCGCGCCGCGAGCTCGACGGCAAGTGCGCGGCCGATGCCGCTTCCGGCGCCGGTGACGATGGTGTTCATGGGGTCAGCCCCCGCCGACGAGGCGGGCCACGTCGTTGTAGAAGGTGAGGAGGAACACGGTGCCGAGGAGGACGAGGCCGACGGTGGTGGCCGCGTTCTGGAACGCGACCGACGGCGCCTTGCCCGTGAGCTTCTCGTAGACGAGGTAGAGGAAGAGGCCGCCGTCCACGATCGGCAGCGGCAGGAAGTTGAGGACCGCCAGGTTCACGCTGATCATCGCCAGGAAGAAGACGAGGTACATGGCGCCCCGGTCGGCGACGCGCATCCCCAGGTGGACGATGCCCACCGGCCCGCGCAGCTGGTCGACGCCCACCGTGCCGCGCGCGAGCCGGTCGAGCGTGAGGTAGGTCATGATGACGAGCGTCTTCGTCTGGCGGAAGCCCATCGCCACGGCGCGCAGCGGGTTGCCGTGCGCGGTGAGGGTGGTCATGAGCGGCGAGAACACCTCCGCCGGCACCGGCGACGCCCAGCCGAGCGCGTGCAGCGCGCGGACGTCCGCGGGCGAGAGCGCCATCGACGCCTCGATCCGGTCGCGTCCGGCGGTCGGCGCCTCCAGGACGAGGTCGACCGGCGACGCCTCGCCGCGGTCGGCCGCCTCGCGCGTGGCGGCGAGGAACGCCGCGCGCATCGAGGCCCAGTCGGTGACCGGCGTGCCGCCCACCTCGCGGACGATCGAGCCGGGAAGCAGGCCGAGGCCCGCGGCGGGCGTCGGCACCGGGGCCGCGGCGTCGCCCGTGCGCTCGACCGTGGAGGCGATGCGCGGGACGTCGATGGCCGGGAGCATGACGGTGCCGAGGCGCCCGGCGCGGTCGACCTTGACGTCGAGGGCCACCTCGGTGCCGCCTCGGATCACGCGCGCCGGCACCGTGGCACCCGCATAGGGCGCGATCGCGGAGCGCAGCGCCCCGAGCCGCGGCCCCGGCACGTCCGCCACGGAGAGGATCACGTCACCGGGCTTCAGGATGCCGTCGTTCGGCGACCCGTCCGCCAGGCGCTCGATGCGCAGGAGCGGCACCATGCCCAGGAGGCCGGTCTCGGGCGGCGCGCCGGATGCGGCCTGCGCCGGGTCGGAGAGTTCCTGCAGGCGCGGCACCGGCACGAGCGTGCGCTCGACGACGCGTCCCGAGGCGGTCTGCCAGGAGGTGCGGAAGGGCGCGCCGCGTCCGGCGGCCGCGGCGTCGTCGAGCGCGGCGGTCGACAGTGCGCCGACGGGCTCGTCGCCCTCGCCGTCCATCCACTGCTGCGCCAGGTGCCGGTCGTGCACCGAGCCCGCGGCCGGCGTACCGACCTGCACGACGAGGAGGTCGGCGAGCGGGTCGTCGCGGCCGTCGGGCATGCGCTCGGGTGCGAGGCCCGCGCGTGCCATGGCCTCGTCGAAGGCGGCACGCTCGTCGGGGCGCACGGCGCCGATCCCGCCCGCGAGGGCGGGACCGATCCCGATCTGGAGCAGCCCGGTCACCGGGTCGCGGCGCGGGAGCACGGAGAAGGTCCTGCGCTCGGCGCGGCCGCCGACGGTCCGCGTCACCTCGACGGCGAGCGGCTGGTCCGGCTTCGCCATCGCACCGGCGATCTGGATGTCGGCGAACGTCTGGACGGGATCGCCGTCGATCGTGCGCACCACGTCGCCCGTGCGCAGGCCCGCGGGGCCGCCGTCGGCGGCGGTCGCCGTGGCGGCAGGGGATCCGGGGAGCACCGCGCCCACCACCGGCGCCTCGAAGCGCACGCCGGCCATGAACGCGATCACGAAGAGGACGACCGCCAGCACCAGGTTGGCGACGACGCCGGCCGACACCACGACCATGCGCCGGCCGACGGCCGCGCGCTGGTAGCTGCGCGCGGCGCCCGAGGTGCGCGACGGGTCGAGGTCATCCTGGCCGAGCATGCGCACGAACCCGCCGAGCGGGAAGAGCCGCAGCGACCACTCCGTCTCGCCGAGGCCGTGGCGGGCCAGCTCGTCGTCGGTCATCTCGATGGCGGGCTTGCCGAAGCGCGCGATGGTGGCCGGGTCGGTGCTGCCGGCGCGCCAGCCGATCCCGCGCCGCCATGCGGCGATGACCGGCCCGAGGCCGATCGCGAAGCTCTCGCAGCGGATCCCCGCGCGCGTCGCGGCCCACCAGTGCCCCAGCTCATGGACGAAGATCAGGAGCCCGAAGCCCAGGACGATGAGCAGGACGTTCGTGCCGGTTGAGAGGAGCGACCTCGGGGGTGCGCGAGGCGCGCCCGAAGCCTAGGCGAAGTCAGCGGGCGGCGGCGGCGCGCTCGCCGATCCGCTCGCGCGCGACGGCGCGTGCCTCGCGGTCGGCGTCGAGCACGGCCGCAAGCGTCGCGGCCGGACGCACGGGCAGCGCGTCGAGCGTCTCCTCGACCACCGCGGCGATGTCCCCGAAGCGGATGCGTCCCTCGACGAATCCCTCGACCGCCGCCTCGTTGGCGGCGTTGAAGGTGGCGCCCGCGGTGCCGCCGGCATCGATCACGCGCTTGGCGAGCCCGATGGCGGGGAAGCGGGCGTGGTCGACCGGCTCGAAGTCGAGCGTGCGCAGCGCATCCCAGGCGATGGTCGGCGAGCATCCGGCGGTGCGTTCCGGCCACGTGAGGGCGTACTGGATGGGCAGCTTCATCGACGGCGGGCTGAGTTGCGCCACCGTGCTGCCGTCCACGAACTCGACGAAGGAGTGCACCACGCTCTGCGGGTGCACGATGGCGTCGATCCGCGCGGACGGCAGGTCGAAGAGCCAGTGCGCCTCGATCACCTCGAGCGCCTTGTTCATGAGGCTCGCGCTGTCGATGGTGACCTTGCGGCCCATCTGCCACGTGGGGTGGCGGAGCGCCTCCGCGAGCGTGGCCTCGCGGGTGCGTTCGGGGCTCCACGTTCGGAAGGGGCCGCCGCTTGCCGTGAGCACCAGGCGCGCCACCTCGGACGTGCGCCCGGCGCGCAGGCACTGGAAGACGGCGCTGTGCTCGCTGTCGACCGGGATCAGGTCGACGCCCGTGCGCGCGACCGCCTCGCGGACCACGGCACCCGCGGCCACCAGCGTCTCCTTGTTGGCGAGCGCCACGTGGCAGCCGCGCTCGATGGCGGCCAGCGTCGGGGCGATGCCCGCGGCGCCGACGATCGAGGCCATCACCATGTCGCCCGGCCGCGCCACGCGCTCGACGAGCGCCGTCGCGGCACCGTCGCCCGCGAAGCGTTCGATGCCTGCGGGAAGGGCCGCTGCGGACGACGCGTCCGACATGGCCACGTGGCGGACGCCGAACGCCTCGGCCTGCGCCGCCACGCGCGCGGCGTTCGAGCCCGCGGCCAGGCCGACCACCTCGTAGTCCGGGCCTCCGGACTCGCGAAGGTGCCGGACCACCTCGAGGGTCGCCGTGCCGATCGAGCCGGTCGAGCCGAGGACGATGATGCGCCGTGCACCGGGCATGTGGCCGTCAGCGATCGTCGCGGCCGCCGCCGGTCGGGGACTTGAGGCGGCGCATCCAGCCGGTCACGCTGCGGATCGTCTTCTTCGCTGCATCGAGCGGGGACGCTTCGGTCCCCGTCGCCGATGCCGCGGGCGGGACGGGCGGGGGCCAGCTGCCGCCGCCGGAACCGCCGTCGCCTTCCGAGCGCGCGGGGCGCTCGGCTCGACGGCCATCTCGGTCGCCGCGGCCTTCGCCGGAGCGGTCGCCGCGGCCGTCGCCGCGTTCGCCGCGGGGTTCGCCGGACCGTTCGCCGCCGTTGCCGGCGCCTTCGCCGCCGCCTTCGCCGCCGCGCGAGCGGCCGCGTCCGCCGCGGCGACGCCGACGGCGCTTGCGGCCCGTGCCTTCGCCCGCGGGCGCGCCCTCGGCCGGAGCGCCGTCGCCGTCGCCGGCCGCGCCATCGTCGTCACCGTCGCGCTCGGCGCCGGATTCGCCCTCGGGCGCATTCGAGGCACGCTCGCCGCCCGTGGACTCGGACGAACCCTCGCCGCCTTCCCCGCCGCGCGAGCGGCCGCGTCCGCCGCGACGCCGCCGCCGGCGCTTGCGGCGCCCGCCTCCGCCCGCCTCGCCACCGTCGGCGACGATGCCGAACCTGGCGAGCGCGCCGAGGG
>JBJTJU010000250.1:0-10346 GCA_046096165.1 Phycisphaerales bacterium
CCGCGTCTACGGGGAGCTGCACGCGATGGGCTTCGCGCACTCGGTGGAGGCCTGGCGCGGCGGCGAGCTGGTCGGCGGCCTCTACGGCGTGGCGCTCAAGGGCGCGTTCTTCGGCGAGAGCATGTTCCACGTCCCGGGCCCTGGCACGGACGCGAGCAAGGCGTGCCTGGTGCACCTCGTCGCGCGCCTGCGCCGCGGCGGCTTCGTGCTCTGCGACAGCCAGTACTCGAACCACCACATGGCACAGTTCGGCGTCTTCGAGGTCCGCGCGCGGGAATACGCATCCATGCTCGAGGATGCCCTCGAGGCCGATGGGCGCTGGGATGTGGAAGGCGACCCGCTTCAGGGCCGCTGAGCGGCCACCGCGCGCTCGACGCGCGTGCGGAGGGCGGCGCGCGACATGAGCGTGAACCGCGCCGGCACCGGGGCCACCGCGCGCGACAACGCCGCGCGACGGGCCGCGTCGGGCCGTCGGTCACGGGGTCGGGTGATGGGGGCAGTGGCAGTCATTGCGTCGCGGATGCTACGGCACGATCCGGGCAGGTCAATGGCGAATCTTCGCAAGTCACTGCGAGGACGCGGCTTACGACCCAATAACCGCCCCCGTTCGCTGCCCCGCGCTCACACGTTGAAGAGGAAGTGGCACACGTCGCCGTCGTGCACGACGTAGCCCTTGCCTTCGCTGCGCATGCGCCCGGCCTCGCGGATGGCCTTCTCGGAGCCGTGCTTCTCGAGGTCCGCCACCGCGTAGATCTCGGCGCGGATGAAGCCACGCTCGAAGTCGGTGTGGATGACGCCGGCGGCCTGTGGGGCGGTCGCGCCCTTGTGCACCGTCCACGCCCGCACTTCCTTGGGCCCGGCGGTGAAGTAGCTCTGGAGCCCCAGCAGGTCGTAGGCCGCGCGCGCCACCGAGTGCAGGGCGGGTTCCTTCATGCCGAGCGCCGCGAGCATCTCGGCGCGGTCCGCCTCGGCCAGCTCGGAGAGCTCGCTCTCGATCTTCGCGCACACCACGACCACCTTGCCGCCGTTCGCCGCGGCGTACTCGCGCACCTTGGCCACCAGGGGGCCGTTTCCGGTGGGGTCGGAGTCGTCGACGTTGGCCACGAAGAGCACCGGCTTCGCCGTGATCATGCCGAGGGAGCGCAGAACGCGCCGCTCCTCGTCCTCGAAGCGCAGGCTGCGCACCGGCTGCCCCGCATCCAGGCAGGCCCTGCACTTCTGCAGGACCGCGACCTTGGCGATCGCCTCCTTGTCGCCGCCCCTGGCGGTGCGCTGGGCCTTGTCGAGGGTGTTCTCGACCACCTGCATGTCGGCGAGCATCAGCTCGGTCTCGATGGTGCCGATGTCGCGGATGGGGTCGACCGAGCCCTCGACGTGGACGATGTCGGCGTCCTCGAAGCAGCGGACCACGTGGAGGATGGCGTCCACCTCGCGGATGTGGCTGAGGAACTTGTTGCCCAGGCCCTCGCCCTCGCTCGCGCCGCGGACGATGCCGGCGATGTCGACGAGGCGGATGATGGCGGGGATGACCTTCTGCGTCTCGATGTGGCGGGTGATCGCCGCGAGCCGGTCGTCCGGCACGGTGATCACGCCGACGTTCGGCTCGATCGTGCAGAAGGGGTAGTTGGCGGCCTCGATCCCGGCCGCGGTGAGCGCGTTGAAGAGCGTGCTCTTCCCGACGTTCGGAAGGCCAACGATTCCTGCTTCCATGGGGGGAGGGATGGTACGCTTTCCCCCGCAGGACGTCCCTTCCGGGACGGGCGCGGCAGGATGCTGCGTCTCCCTGCGGCCGGCGCGGTCACGGACGACCAATGGCCTCGGAGTCGAGCGGTTTCCCATCCCCACGCACCGCCTCCGCGTTCGAGCGCCGCATGGTCGCCGTGGGCATCGCATGCGCGGTGCTGGTGGGCGCGATGGCGGCGCGGCTCTTCAGCCTGACGGTGGTCTCGGGCGGCGAGCAGCGGGCGATCGCCGAGGGCCGGCTCGACCGCAGCACGCTGCTGCCGACGGTGCGCGGGTCGATCCTCGACCGCAAGGGCCGCGAGCTGGCGCGGAGCGTGCCGAGCTACGACCTCGCGGTCTACTACCCGGCGATCAACGGCGCGTGGGTCGACGAGCGGGCGCTCGCCGGGGCGCGCAAGGACGCGGGCCGCGCGGCATGGAACCGGATGGGCCCCTCCGAGCGCGGTGAGCGGATCGCCGGGCGCCAGCGGGCGCTTGCGGCCGAGCTCGATGCCGTGCTCGCCGAGGCGTGCGCGGCCGCGGAGCTCTCGCGCGACGAGCTCGCGGCACGGATGGGCGAGGTGCGCACGCAGGTCGAGAAGAAGGCGAACGCGGTGTGGGAGGCGCGCCTGGACATCGAGCGCGCCAAGTACGGCGAGGAAGCCGAGGACCGCTTCGAGGCCCGGCCGATCGCCGAGCAGGGCGAGCCGCACGTGATCGCCACGCAGCTTCCCGCCAAGGCCGCGTTCGCGCTGCGCAAGCTGGCGGACGCGCATCCCGGGATCATCGAGGTGCAGGACAGCACGCGGCGCGTCTATCCCTGGGGCACCGCGCGCATCGAGTTCGACCGCGCGTGGCTGCCGACGCCGCTGCGCGGCGCGCCCGTCACCATCGACCTCGCCGGCGTCGCCGACCACGTGGTCGGCACGGTGCGCGAGGAGGTCTGGCGCGAGGACCTCGACCGCCGTCCGTTCCGCACCGTCCGCGCCGCGGGCGACGTGGCCACCGACCTCGGCGGCTACCGCCCGGGCCGCGACATGATCGGTGCGCGCGGCGTCGAGCGCACCTACGAGGACCGGCTGCGCGGCGCGCGCGGGCGCCTCGTGCGCCGCCTCGACACCGGCGAGGAGCAGCGCACCGAGCCCGCGCGCGGCGAGGACCTCGAGCTCACGATCGACATCGCGCTGCAGGCGCGCGTGCAGGCGGTCTTCGACCCGCGCGTGGGCCTGGCCGTCGCGCAGCAGTGGCACTACGGGTGGAACGCCGACGGCACGCCGAAGCCGGTGCCGCTCGGGCTCGATGCGCCGCTCAACGGGGCGGTGGTCGTGCTCGACATCGACACCGGCGAGGTGCTCTCGATGGTGTCGTGGCCGACGGTTGGCGCGGGGGCGGAGTTCGGCCGGCCGGAGCGGCTCCTGCGCACGCCCGAGCTGAACCGCGCGCTGGAGGCGCCGTACCCGCCGGGCTCGCTCATCAAGCCGATCGTGTACGTGAGCGCCGTGCGCGCGGGTGCCGCGGACCGGGACGTCGAGATCGACTGCAGCGGGCACTACTTCGGTGCCAACGAGCCCTTCGGCCGCTGCTGGATCTACCGCTCGCAGTTCCGCTTCCTGACCCACTCGAAGCAGGTGGGCGGGCCGCTCCCCGTGGAAGGGGCGATCAGCCGCAGCTGCAACATCTTCTTCTACACCCTGGCCGACCGCATGGGCCTGCCGACCCTGACGCGCTGGTACCGCGAGTTCGGGCTCGGCGAGCGGATCGACTGCGGCCTGGCGCGCGAGGAGCCGGTGCGCGACGCGGCGGGCGCCGTGGTCGGCACGCGCTGGGTGGGCGAGCACCCGGGCATCCTGCCCTCGGAACGCACGATGGCCGAGATCGCGCGCGTGCGCGACCGGATCGCGCCGGTGATCGCGGGCATCGGGCAGGGGCCGGTGGCATGGACGCCGCTGCAGGCGGCGAACGCCTACGCCACGCTCGCGCGCGGCGGCGTGGTGCGCGACGCGACCATCCTGCGTTCGAACGTGTCGGGCCGCCCGCCGCGGCGCGCGGGGGACCTGGAGCTCGACCCCGGCAGCTGCGACCGCGTGCTGGAGGGCCTGCGCCAGGCGGTGGCCGAGCGCCACGGCACCGGGCACCACGTGGCCTTCGCCGACCGGACGCAGGAACCCGTGATCAACGTGCCGGGCGTGCGCGTGTGGGCGAAGACCGGCACCGCGCAGGCGCCGCCCCTGAAGGTCGACGACGACGGCGACGGCACCCCGGACCGCACGCTGCGCGAACTCGACCACGGCTGGTTCGTGGGCCTCGCAGGCGACGCGCGCGAGAACCGCCCGCGCTACGCGATCGCCGTGTTCGTCGAGCACGGCGGCTCGGGGGGCAAGTGCGCGGGCCCGGTGGCCAACCAGGTGATCCATGCCTTGGTGCAGGAGGGCTACCTGCAGGGCGCCGCGCGCGCTGCGCCCGGGAGCGCCACGGTGCGACCGACCGGCGAGGGCGACGTCGAGCCCGCGGGGGGTGCCGGATGACCGTCCTGGTCTCGAACTCCCTGCCGCGCAGCCTGCGCCGCGAGCGCGCGTCGGCCACGCGCACGCCGGCGCGCATCTGGGCCAACTGGGCGTGGCTGCCGGTGGCGGCCGCACTCGGCCTGAGCCTCCTTGGCATCGCCGCGATCGGCACGACCGAGGCGGGGCTCGCGCGGCGGCAGCTTGGCTACCTGATCGTCGGTTTGGTGATGGCGACCGCGGTGGGCGCGCAGCACTGGAAGGACCTGCGGCGCTGGGCGTGGGTGCTGCTTGCCATCAACGCGGCGGCGCTCCTCTTCGTGCTGCTGCCGTGGGTGCCGGAGTCGGTGGTTCGGCCGAGAAACGGCGCGCGCCGCTGGATCAACGTCGGCAGCGTCGACATGCAGCCGAGCGAGCTGGTGAAGCTCACGTGGGTGCTGGCGATGGCGGCATGGATGCAGGCCGCGCCGTCGGTCAGGCGTCTCTCCGGGGTCGCGGCGGCGATCGCGGTGACGCTGGTGCCGGTGGGGCTGATCGCCATGCAGCCCGACCTCGACAGCGCGCTCCTCTTCCTGCCGTGCCTCGGCGTGATGCTGGTGGCGGCCGGCGCGCGGATCAAGCACCTGGCGATCATCGCCGTGCTGGGCCTGGCGCTGGCGCCGCTCTCCTACCCGTTCCTCAAGCCGCACCAGCGCGACCGCATCCAGGCGATGGTGGCGCAGGTCACCGGCGACACGCGCGTCAACGACGGGATCGGCTTCCAGGGCAGCCGCGCGATCACGCTGGCGGCCTCCGGCGGCCTGGCGGGGCTCGGCCGCGAGGAGGCCAGCACGCTCATCCGGTTCAACCGCCTGCCGGAAGAGCACAACGACATGATCTTCGTGGTCATCGCGTGCCGCTGGGGGCTCCTCGGCGGCCTGGCGGTGTGGGTGCTGGGCGCGGCCTACGCGTTCGGCGCGTACATGGTGGCCTCGCGCGCGGGCACGGCGTTCGGCCGGCTGGCGGCGGTCGGCATCGGGTCGATGGTGTTCCTGCAGCTCTCGGTGAACACGGCCATGACGATCGGGTTGCTTCCCGTGTCGGGCATGACGCTCCCCTTCGTGAGCTCCGGCGGGTCGAGCCTGGTGTGCCTGTGGATGACGACGGCGGTCCTCTTCTCGATCGCGAGCCGGCGCCCGCGTGGGTTCGACCTGTGACCGACGTGCCCCCGATCCCGCCCGAGGTGGTGGCGGCGCTTGCCGCCCTGGGCATCGAGCTCGATTCCGGCGATGCCGAGCGCCTGCGCGGCTATCTCGGTGCGCTGCTCGAGGCGAACCAGCGCTTCAACCTGACCGCGGTGACCGACGCCGCCGAGGCGTGGGTGCGCCACGTGCAGGACAGCCTGACGCTGGTGCCGTTCCTCGCCAGTGCCGGCGCGAAGCGCGTGATCGACGTGGGCTCCGGCGGCGGGCTGCCGGGGCTGCCGCTTGCGATCGCCATGCCCGACGTCGAGTTCACGCTGCTCGAGACCACCGGCAAGAAGGCCGCGTTCCTCGCCGACACCGCGCGTGCCCTGGGGTGCGCCAACGTCCGCGTCGTCCAGGAGCGGGCCGAGATCGCGGGGCAGGACCACCACGTGCACCGCGCGCGGTACGACGTGGCCGTGAGCCGGGCGGTCGGGCGCCTGAACGTGCTGGCCGAGCTGACGGTGCCGTTCGTGCGCGAGGGCGGCACGGTGCTCTGCATCAAGGGGGCCCAGGCGCCGGAGGAGGTGGCCGAGGCGAAGCAGGCCCTCTACCGGCTGCATGCCCAGGTGGCGGACCTGGTGCGCACGCCGACCGGCACGGTCGTCGTCATCGAGAAGGTGCGCGCCACCCCGCGCAGCTACCCACGCTCCCCCGGCGAGCCGAAGCGCCGCCCGCTCGCGTAAGGTTGGGGCCGTGTCCGTCTCCGTCGACGTCCTGCTCGCCGACACCGGCGCCATCGCGCGCCGCCTGGCCGGCTTCGAGGTGCGGCCGCAGCAGCTGGCGATGGCGGCGGCGGTGGAACGCGCCTTCGACGAGCGCCAGCGGCTCTTCGTCGAGGCGGGCACGGGGGTCGGCAAGAGCTTCGCCTACCTGATCCCGGCGATCCGGCGCGTGGTGGAGCGGGGCGAGCGCGTGGTCATCGCCACCAACACGATCAGCCTGCAGGAGCAGCTCATCGAGAAGGACATCCCGCTCCTGAACGCGGTGATCCCCGAGGAGTTCACGGCGGTGCTCGTGAAGGGGCGAGGGAACTACGTGAGCCTGCGCCGCCTGAAGCTCGCGAGCGAACGCGAGGGCCGCCTCTTCAGCCACGACGACGACCGCAGCGACCTGCACCGCCTCGAGGACTGGGCCTACGCCACCGAGGACGGCTCGCTTGCCTCGTTGCCGCAGCTGCCGCGGCCCGAGGTGTGGGACCACGTGCAGAGCGACGCGCACAACTGCATGGGCCGGCGCTGCCCGACCTTCGACAAGTGCTTCTACCAGGCCGCCCGCCGCCGGATGGAGCACGGGCAGGTGCTGGTCACGAACCACGCGCTCTTCTTCGCCGACCTCGCCATGCGCTCGCGCGCCGGTGCCTCGGGCGGGGTGCTGCCGCCGTACCACCACGTCATCCTCGACGAGGCGCACGAGATCGAGGACGTCGCGTCCGAGCACTTCGGCGTGCGGCTCTCCGAGAGCGGCGTGCGCCACCTGCTTCGGACCCTGTACCAGACCGGCACCGGCCGCGGCTTCCTGAGCGCGATGCGCGGCGGGGCCGATGCCGACGGCGCCATCGAGGAGGCGATCCGCGCCGTGCGCACGTGCGAGAGCGCCGCCGAGCGGCAGTTCGACGCGCTGTGGCGCTGGAACGAGGTGCGCGGCGAGGCGAGCGGCCGGATGCGCGAGCCGGGCGCGGTGGAGGACCACCTCTCGGCGCCGATGCTCGCGCTCGCGGCGGCGCTGCGCATGCTGCGCGACCGGATCGACCACGAGCCCGACCAGTTCGAGCTGAACGCCTACGCCGCCCGCGCCGAGGCGCACGGCACCTGCGCCCGCGACCTGATGGCGCAGGCGCTCGGCGGCTGCGTGTACTGGGTGGAGGCCGGCAAGCGCCGCCGCGGGGAGCGGCCGAACGTGACCCTGGTGTGCGCGGCGGTCGACGTGGGCCCGATCCTGCGCGAGCACCTCTTCGCGCAGGACAAGGGCGTGGTGCTCACGAGCGCCACGCTCGCCACCGGCCAGGGCGACTTCCGCCACGCGGCGGTGCGCCTCGGGTGCGACGACCCGCAGACCCTGCAGCTGGGGAGCCCGTTCGACTACGGGCGCCTGGTGCGCCTGATCGTCGAGCGCGCCATGCCCGAGCCCGACCACCCCGACTACGAGGACGAGCTCTCGCGCCGGGTGCTGCACCATGTCCGCGCCACGGACGGCGGGGCATTCGTCCTCTTCACGAGCTTCCGCACGCTCGACGCGGTGGCCGAGCGCATCGCCGCCGACCTCGTCGACATGGGGCATCCGCTCCACGTGCAGGGGACCGGCGTGCCGCGCAACACGCTGCTCGAGCGCTTCCGGGCCGACGAGCGCAGCGTGCTCTTCGGGGTGTCGAGCTTCTGGCAGGGGGTCGACGTGCGCGGTGACGCGCTGCGCAACGTGATCATCACGCGCCTGCCCTTCGAGGTGCCCGACCGTCCGATCGTCCAGGCGCGCCACGAGCTGATCGAGTCGCGCGGCGGCCGGCCGTTCTTCGAGGATTCGCTGCCGCGCGCGGTGCTGCGCTTCAAGCAGGGGTTCGGGCGCCTGGTGCGCAGCTCGACCGACGAGGGGCGCGTGGTGGTGCTCGACCCACGGATCGCCACCAAGCGCTACGGGCGCGCGTTTCTCGACGCGCTGCCCGAGGGCGTGGTGCCGGAGTTCGAGGAGGACTGAGCCCCGCGCGCTCAGGCCGACCAGCCGAGGATCACGACCGACCGCCGCGTGCCGTCGAGGTCGCATGCCTCGGGCAGCCGGCCCCATTCGCCGAACCCGCGCGACCGGAAGAGGCGCAGGCTGGCCTCGTTGTGCTCGAAGCAGAGGGCCAGCGCGCGATCGATGCGGCAGGCCTCGGCGCGCGCGAGCAGCGCGTCGAGCATCGCCCGCCCGATGCCGCGGCCCGCGGCACGCGCGGCCACGTAGACGCTCACCTCCGCGGTGGGTGCGTAGCCCGTGCGCGGCTTGAAGTCGGTGAAGGCGCCCCAGGCCACGACGTCGCCGGATTCCCCGGCCACCAGCACCGGCCGCCGCCGCATGTCGCGCGCGGCGAACCACGAGATGCGGTCCTCGATCGACTGCGGCGCAAGGTCCGCGGTCGCGGTGCGCGTGCGCACCGCCTCGGTGTAGATCTCCAGGATCGCGGGGATGTCCCGGGCGTTGGCCAGCCGGATGGCGGCCGCCACGGGCGTCTCGGCGGGCGTTTCCACGGCGGAACCGTACCATTCGTCGCTTCCCTCCGCCCGCCATGGCCGACGCCGCCACGCTTCCCCGCCGCACCTTCGCGATCATCTCGCACCCGGACGCCGGCAAGACCACGCTCACGGAGAAGCTCCTCCTCTACGGCGGCGCGCTCGACCTCGCCGGATCGGTGACCGCGCGCAAGAACCAGCGCTCGACCACCAGCGACTGGATGGAGCTTGAGCGCGAGCGCGGCATCTCCATCTCCAGCACGGTGCTGCAGTTCGACTACTCGAACTACCGCATCAACCTGCTGGACACGCCCGGCCACAACGACTTCAGCGAGGACACCTACCGCGTCCTCACCGCCGTCGACGCCGCGATCATGGTGATCGACGCGGGCAAGGGCATCGAGGCGCAGACGCGCAAGCTCTTCGAGGTCTGCCGGCGCCGCGGCATCCCGATCTTCACCTTCATGTACAAGTGCGCCCGCCCGTCGCGCGAGCGGCTCGACCTGATCGACGAGCTTGAGCGCGCGCTCGGCGTTGCGGCGGTCCCGGTGACCTGGCGGCTCGGCGACGGCCCGAAGTTCCGCGGCGTCTACGACCGCCTCGCGAAGCAGGTGCACCTCTTCGAGCGCACGCGCATGAACGCGTTCGTCGCGCCGGTCAGCGTGCTCGGGATCGACGACCCGTCCGTCGCCGCGCAGATCGACCCCGAGGTCTACGCCAAGGGCCGCGACGAGATCGAGCTCCTCTCCGGCCTCGGCGACGCGTTCGACCCGGCGCGCGTCCACGCCGGCGAGCTGACGCCCGTCTACTTCGGCAGCGCGATGAACAACTTCGGCGTGCAGCTCCTCCTCGACGGCTTCCTCGCCAACTCGCTGCCGCCCGGCCCGCGGCGCTCGGGCGAGCGCGTGGTGCAGCCCGCGGACCCCGCGTTCAGCGGCTTCGTCTTCAAGATCCAGGCGAACATGGACCCGCGCCACCGCGACCGCATCGCGTTCGTGCGCGTGGTCAGCGGCACCTTCGAGCGCGAGATGACCGTCACCCACGTGCAGGGCGACCGCAAGATCAAGCTGAACAACGCGCAGCGCCTCTTCGGCCGCGACCGCGAGACCGTGGAGGACGCGTTCCCCGGCGACGTGGTCGGCCTCGTCGGGCACGACGCGCTCGGGATCGGCGACACGCTCGCCACCGACCGGACCATCCGCTTCAACGAGATGCCGACCTTCGTGCCGGAGGTCTTCGCCTACATCCACAACCCGAGCCCCGGCAACGCCAAGAAGTACACGCTGGGCGTGAAGCAACTGCTGCAGGAGGGCGTGGTGCGCGAGTTCACGCTGCTTTCCGGGCCCGATGGCATCGTCCGCCGCCCGGTCCTCGCGGCGGTGGGCCCGCTCCAGTTCGAGGTGCTGCAGGCGCGCCTGCAGGGGGAATACGGCGCCGAATGCCGGATCGAGCCCACGCGCTGGAAGGTGGCCCGCTGGTGGCGCAAGGAGGGCGCGCCCGAGGACTTCCGCCCCGAGGTCTTCAGCGACGCGACGCTCGCCGAGGACCACGAGGGCAGGGCGATGATCCTCTTCCCCGACGAATGGCCGATGCGCTACTTCCAGCAGAAGAACCAGGGCGTCGAGCTCGGGACGGTGCCGTTCACGGGGCGGTGACGGCGGGCGGCGGCGCTTGCGGCGGGCTGCCGCGGTCGTCGA
>JBJTJU010000251.1:0-5930 GCA_046096165.1 Phycisphaerales bacterium
CCGGTGGCGATGGTGCCCGCCACCTCCTCGAGCGCGACGCGGCTCTCGCCCACCGGCGCCTGGCCGGCGACGAGCTGGCGCGCGATCACGTCGCCCTCGCCGCGCGCACCCTTCTGCTTCTGGAACTTGGTGCCGAAGGCGGTCTCCCGCATCGAGCGGTCGCCGCCGGAGGCCTGCGCGCGGCCGCCGCCGTTCCCGTCCTTCTTGCCGGCGTTCCCCTGCGACTGCCCGTCGCCCTCGGCGCTGGCGCGCAGCGCGCTGTCGGCCTCGGACTCGCTCATGCCGTCACCGCCGCCCTGGCACTGGCTCTTCGCGTCGTCGGCGGCCATCGCCATCTGCCGGTCGGCCTCGGCCTCGCTCAGCATCTGCGACATCGAGGAACCCGGGTCCTGGCCCTCGGACTGCTGGCTCGAGGCCTGCTGCTGCTCGCTGCCGGACTGGCCCTCCGACTGCTGGCCCTGCGACTGCTGCCCCTGGGACTGCCCGGGGTTGCGGCACTGCGAGGCGCTCTTCTCCATCTCCTGGCTCATCTGCGCCAGCTTCGACTGCGCGCCCTGCATCGACTCGGCCATCTTCTGGAGCGCCTCGCGCTGCGACTGGTTGAGCTGCGAGGCCTGCTTCATGGCCTCCTGCAGCGCGGCCGGGTTGTTCGCAAGCGACGGGTCCATGCCCGCCTGCTTCAGCGCCTCGGCCAGCTTGGCGGGATCCTTCGAGAGTGCGTCAAGCTGCTTGGCCGTGTCCTCGAGCGCCTTGGCAAGCTGCTCGCGCTCCTCCTTCGAGAGGCCGCTGTCCTTCGCCGCCTGCTTCTGGAGCGACTGGAGCGCCTCCTTCGCGGCCGCGAAGTCGCCTTGCTTCAGCGCCTCCGCCAGCTCGCGCGCGGCGTTCGAGTCCTTCGGCAGCTCGAGCTTCGCCAGTGCATCCTGCAGCGCCTTGGATTCCTTCGACTCGCGCGAGTCGGACACCTCGTCGAGCCGCGCCTGCAGCTCGGCCATGCGCTTCATCGCCTCGCGCGCGGCCTGCTCGGGCGTGCGCACCGGCCCGGTCGCACCCTCGTCGATCGCCTTACGCGCCGCGTCGAGCTCGGAATCGAGCTTCGCGGCAAGTTCCGGCGACTGCTCGATCTGCTTCACCACGTCCTCGAGGCGCTTCTCCTCGGGGGTGGGCGCACGCTCGGCCGCCGCCGTGCGCACGTCGGCATCCTCGGCGCGCGCTGACTCGAGCTGCGGCACCGTGGCCCACAGGAGCACCGCCACCGCGAGCACGGCCGGGCCCACCCACCAACGCGTGGGCGCGGTCACCGGGAACGCCTCGCGCACGCGCGAGGCCACGTCGGGATCGGAGGCATGCCGGACGGCGTCCGCGATCGCGGCGCGCGCGAACGGGTCGGCCGCCGCCGAGGCGTCGGCCTCCAGGGCGAGCGCCGTCGAGAAGCGCTCGCCGGTGCGCACGCGCGCATCGACCTCGATCGCCACCGCATCGTCCGTCGGGCGCACGGCGCGCGCGCGCCACCAGCCGTAGGCCGTCGCCGCCGCCGCGGCCGCCAGCACCGCCAGCGCCAGCCACGCCATGCTGCGGCTCGGCACGCCGATCGCCGACGACGCGCCGAGCAGCCGCCGCTCGAGGACCAGCAGGCACACCAGCGCCGCCGTGAACGGCAGCGCCGCCAGCGCCGCCGACAGCAGCGCCTGCAGGTGCATGCGGAACCGCGCGTGACGGACGAACGACCGGATTCGATCCAAGGCGATCCTCCTCGAAAAGTCTAGCCGTCGATGCCATCCGTATGATCGCGGGCCATGCGAATCGCCCCGATCGCCGCCGCCGTCGCCACCCTGCTCACCGCCGCCCCGGCCCCCGCGGGTGCCCCCATCGCGCCGCAGGCCGCCGACCAGTCTGCCGCCGACCTTCGCCAGGAAATCGACCGGCTGCGCCGCCAGCTCGCCGACAGCCAGGCCGAGCTCGACGCCGCCAAGGCCCGGATCAAGGAACTCGAGGCCAAGCTCGCCGCGGCCGCCTCGGGCGGCGCGCGTGGGGGAGAGATCCCCGCCCCACCGCCGCCCCCGGTGCCGGCCGACCCGTCGATCGGCCCAGGCGGACTGCTGGCGTCGCTGCAGGCGGACTACCTCGCCGCGTTCCCCGACGACCCGCCATCGAGGTCGTCCCAGCGGCTCTTCGACCAGCACGTGCAGGCACTGCGGGCCTTCGCCACGCGCGCCAACCGCGACTACGTCCGCCAGGTGACGTGGACCGGGCAGCTTGACCCCACGATCCCCGTCCGCGTGAACGGCCGGCAGGTCGGGTTCACCGTCATCTTCAAGAATGGCGTCCGCGAGTTCCGCGTCCCGGCGACCGTGTCGCAGGGCACCTTCGAGCGCATCGTCGCCAACGGCCAGCCAACCCAGGGGCCGATCGCCGTCACCGCCGTCGTCACGCCGCGCGTGCGCGTGAACGCCGACCGCCCCGACCGCGGCGCCTTCGAGTCGATCCCGATGGTGGCGCCCTACGTCGAGTTCCTCTACGACATCGACGTGAAGTCGGTGGCACCTGCGCCCCCGGCGGACGCCACCGTGCCGGCGAACCCCGGCGCCCCGGCCGGCAACGCGCCCGTGCCATGAGCGCCGCGCCCGACGAGCCCGGCGCGACCGTGCGCATCCCGCTCACCCAGCTGCAGCGTGGGCAGCGGGCGATCGTGCACTGCGCCGACATCGCCGACCTCCCGGAAGGCGACCGCTGCCTGCTGCATGCGATGGGCATGCACCACGAGTGCCAGATCCGCGTCTGCAGCCCGGGCACCCCGTGCATCGTGCAGATCGACTCCACGCGCCTGGGGATCTCCGCCGACGTCGCGCGCCGCATCCTGGTGACCCCGATCGACGACGCGGGCGCGGCGCGATGACCGCGGCGGGCGGCGACGAGCGGCCGGCCGGCGCGCGCATGCCGCGCATCGCGGTCCTGGGGAACCCGAACACCGGAAAGACCACGCTCTTCAACCGCCTGTGCGGCGTGCGCGCGCGCACGGCGAACTTCCCGGGCTCGACCGTCGAGGGCCGCGTCGGCACGCACCGTTCGCCGTCGGGGGCCGCCGAGCTCGAGCTCATCGACCTGCCGGGCGCGTACTCGCTGTCGATCGACGTCCCGGAGTCGCAGGTGTGCCGCGACAGCCTGCGCGGCGCGCTCGACGGCCGCGCGCCGGATGCCATGCTCGTCGTGGTCGATGCCACCAACCTCCGCCGCAACCTGCAGTTCGCGGCGCAGGCGCTCGCGCACCGGCTGCCGGCCGTGGTGGCGCTCAACATGTGGGACGCGGCCAAGGCGCGCACGCCCTCGGTCGACCCGGCGGAACTCGCCCGCCGCCTCGGCTGCCCGGTGGTGCCCGTGAGCGGCCGCACCGGCGAGGGGATGCCCGCACTCGACGTGGCGCTCGACACCGTGACCACGCTTCCCTTCGGCAACGACGCGCTCGTCGCGCGGCTGCAGAAGCTCCCGGCCGCCGACGCCTCGCCCGCCGCGCTCGCCGCGTGGGCCGACGGCGTGGCGCGCGCCGTCGCCGGCCCGCCGCCCGAGTCGGCCGGCGATGCGCTGGTGGACCGGATCGACGTCGCGCTCACCCACCCCTTCCTCGGGATCGCCGTGTTCGCGGTCACCATGGCCGCGCTCTTCTCGGCGATCTTCATGGTGGCGAGCGTGCCGATGGACCTGATCGACCTCCTCTTCGGCTCGGCGGCCGAGGCGGTGCGCGCACGCCTGCCGGAGGGAATCCTCGCCGAGCTCGTGGCCGACGGCATCGTGGCGGGGATCGGCGGCGTGCTGGTCTTCCTGCCGCAGATCTGCCTCCTCTTCTTCCTGCTCTCGCTGCTCGAGGACTCGGGGTACCTCGCGCGCGCGGCGTTCGCGGTGGACCGCGTGATGCGCCGCTTCGGGCTCGCCGGGCCGTCGTTCGTGCCGCTCCTCTCGAGCCACGCCTGCGCGCTGCCCGGCATCATGTCGACGCGGCTGATCCGCGACGACCGCGAGCGCCTCGCCACCATCCTGGTTGCGCCGTTCATGAGCTGCAGCGCGCGGCTGCCGGTGTACGTGCTCCTGATCGGGATCCTCTCGGTCGGCCGGCCGGCATGGTTCGCGGGCGCGGCGTTCGTCGCCTGCTACGCGCTCGGCGCCGCGGCGGGGCTGCTGACGGCGCTCCTGGCGCGGCGCACCATCCTGCGCGGGCCCGGACGGGCGCTCGTCCTGGAGCTGCCGCCCTACCGCGTGCCCAGCCTGCGCAACGCGTTCCTCACCACCTGGGACCGCGCGAACGTCTTCCTGCGCAACGCCGGCACCACGATCCTCGCGATCTCGGTGGTGATGTGGTGGCTGAGCGCCTTCCCGCGCGCCGCCGAAGGCGACTAGCGCACGCAGCAGGCCTCGAGCTTCGCGGGCCAGCTCGGCGAGGCCGTGCAGCCGGCCTTCGCGCCGCTCGGCTTCGACAGCCAGCTCACGGTGGGCGTCCTGACGAGCTTCCTGGCGCGCGAGGTGTTCGTGAGCACGATGGGCGTCCTGGCCGGCGCGGGCAGCGACGCCGACCCCGGCGACGACTCGGTGCTCGAGCGCGTGGCCTCCATGCCGCGCGCGGACGGCACGCCGGTCTTCGACGAACCGACCACCGCGGCGGCCCTCGTCTTCTTCGTGCTCGCGATGCAGTGCCTGCCCACGCTTGCGGTCACGCGGCGGGAGACGGGGTCGTGGAAATGGCCGGCGATCCAGCTCGGCTGGATGACGGCGGTCGCCTACGCGGCCGCGCTCGCCACGCATGCGGCGGTCGCCGCCCTGAACGGAGCCCCCTGATGCCGATCGGCGACTGGCAGTTCTGGATCGCGTCCCTCGGCGCCCTCGCGGCGCTCTGGCTCCTGGTGAAGCCGCTCCTCGGCGCGCGCGGCGGCGACGCCGGCACACCGGCCCGGCGCACCACGCTCACGATCGGCCGGACCGACGGCGTCAGCGGCGAAGGATCGCGCGCACGAGCGCCAGGTCCGCCGCCGTCGTGACCTTCACGGTGCGCGGGTCGCCGTCGACCACGATCACCTCGGCACCCAGGCGCTCGACGAGCATCGCGTCGTCGGTGGCGCCGGCCAGGTCCGCCTGCGCATAGGCGCGCCGCAGCAAGTCGGCGCGGAAGACCTGCGGGGTCTGCACGGCGACCAGCCGCTCGCGCGGCACGGTGCCCACCACGCGGCGGCCCTTGATCTTGGTGGTCTCGGAGATCTCCCCGAGGATCGAGTCCGCCACGGCGTCCGCCTGCTCGGCATCGACCGTCTCGTCGGAGACGCGCTTGAGCGTCGAGGTCACCGGGTCGCCCGGGATCACCGCGTCGTGGACGCGCGCGGCGTCGAAGACGCGGGCGAGGAGCTCCTCGCTCGCCGCCGGGCGCGCCGCGTCGTGCACCGCGACGTGGGTGCAGTCCTCGGGCACCGCCGCCAGCGCGTTGCGCACCGTCTCCCAGCGCTCGACCGTGCCGCCGGCCACGATGCGCGCGCCGTGGAAGCCAAGCTGCGTGCCCCACCGCTCGCGGAACTCATCGAGCGAATCGGGCGGCGCGGCGACCACGATGGCGCCCACCTCGTCGCGCTTCGCGAAGAGCTCGACGGCGCGCAGGAGCATGGGCCGCCCGCCCACGTCCTGGGAGATCTTGTCGCCGAGGCCGAAGCGGGTGCTCCGGCCCGCGGCGGGAATGACGACGCCGACGCGGAACTCGCTCATGGTTCGGTGGGGGTGGTCCACGCGGCCGGCGCGGGCAGGTCGGGGCGGCCGAGCGACATGATGGCCATCGCGGTGCCGAAGCTGCGGGAACGCGGGAAGACCCGGTCGTCCCACGTGCCGTCCGCGTCGCGCACCGCGGCCAGGAGCTGCACCAGCTGCCGGCGGTACTCGCCGCGCTCGGCTTCCGGGAGCATCTC
>JBJTJU010000252.1:0-9412 GCA_046096165.1 Phycisphaerales bacterium
GAGACCTGGCCGCTCCTGCGCGGGCTCGACACGCTCGTCCTCGACATGCTGCGCGAGCGCGCGCACCCGACGCACTTCACGCTCACCGAGAGCCTCGACGCCGCCGCGCGCATCGACGCGCGCCGCACGGTGTTCACCCACCTGACCCACGACATCCGGCACGCCGAGGTTTCGGCGCGGCTCCCGGCGGGGATTGAGCTCGGCTTCGATGGCCTTCGTCTCGGCGGCCCCGCGGTCGCCGGGGGCTGACCCGCCTCGGCCCCCCGGAAACCCCGGTTTCCAGGCCCGGCGCGCCCCGCGCGGCCCCGCCCCGGCGAACCTGTCCCCGGGCGGCCCGTGGTACCCTTTCACCCCCTATGGCACAGCTCCGCGAGATCAAGAAGCGCATGGGCGCGGTCAAGACGATCCAGCGCATCACCAAGACGATGCAGATGATCGCCACGGCGAAGTTCACCGCGTCCCTCGTGCGTGCCAAGAACAGCCGTCCGTACACCGACACCATCCGCGAGCTGGTCGCCAAGGTCGCCTCGCAGGCGGGCGATGCCTCGCACCCGCTGCTCGAGACGCCCTCCGGCGCGGGCAAGGAACTCGTCCTCGTCATCTCGAGCGACCGCGGCCTGTGCGGCGCCTACAACTCGAACGTGCTGCGCACCGCCGGCAAGCTGCTCGCCGAGCTGCGCGCCGGCGGTCGCGAGATCGTGCTCGACGCCTCCGGCCGCAAGGCGCTCGCCTTCTTCAAGTACCAGAAGCAGGAGATCTCGGCCAAGCACTCCGTCGGCGACCGCCCGCAGTACGCGTCCGTCGAGGAGATCGCCCAGGGCTACATCGACCGCTTCGTGGCGGGCGAGTTCTCCTCCGTGAAGGTCGTCTACATGCGCTTCATCTCGACCGCGCGCCAGCGCCCCGAGGTGATGCAGCTCCTGCCGCTTTCGCTTCCGAAGGCCGATGCCGCCGCGGGTGCCGCGAAGGGCACCGTCTCGAACTTCGAGTTCAGCCCGTCGGCCCCGGAACTGCTCGGCGACCTGCTGCCGCGCTCGGTGAAGGTGTCGCTCTACCAGGCGTTCCTCGACGCGGTGGTGAGCGAGAACGTGATGCGCATGGTGGCCATGAAGGCCGCCACCGACAACGCCGGCGGCCTCGGCCGCACGCTGAAGCGCAGCTACAACCGCGCCCGCCAGGCGCGCATCACCACCGAGCTCACCGAGATCGTCGCCGGCGTCGAAGCGCTGAAGTGACCGCGGCGCGCGTCGCGCGCGCCGCCGCTCACGGCACCTGCTGCTCGGGAACCTCCGCGCCCTCGCCCGGGGCCTTCGGCGCCTCCGGCGCCGGGGTGCCGCCTTCCGGCAGCGTGCCCGTCACGATCTTGTAGCCGTCCTTCTCCCAGGCGCGCAGGCCGCCCTCCATCACGTAGACCTCCTTGAAGCCGAGCTCGATGAGCCGCTTCGCGCCGGCCTTGGCGATCGGGTCCTGGAAGGCGTTGCCGTAGACGATGAAGAGGTCGTGGCCCGCAAGCCGCGCGCCGGCCTCCTCGGGCATCCGCACGAGCGGCACGTTGATCGCACCCGACACGTGGCCCTGCTCGTACTCGGCCGCGCTGCGCGGATCGACCCAGCAGCCGCGGCGCGCGCGCTCGAAGATCGTGCCGCCCTCGTGGAGCTTGCCGACCGCGCCGGGCGGGTCGAGCATCACCAGGTCGCGGTCGCTGGTCTTGACGTCGCAGCCGCAGAGGGCCGCGAGGGCGGCGGTCGCGGCGGCGAGTCGGGGCAGGGCGCGGATGCGGGCGTTCATGGTCAGGGAAGTGTCCCGGGGCCGACGTCCGCGCGCAACCGGGGCGCCGCTCGGGCGTCGGGGATACTGTTCAGGACATGTGGCTCTTCCCCATGGCTGCCTGGGTCCTGGCACTTGGTGCGATGCCCACGGCGCTCCCCGCCGAGCCGCCTGCCGCGACGGGCGGCATCGCCTCGCACGCCGCCTCGTGGCGCCGCGTGGCCGGCGGCGACTGGGCGTTCGTCCTGACGGTCACGCCCGCGCCCGGCTGGCACGTCTACTGGGAGAACCCCGGCGACTCGGGAAGCGCGCCGCGCATCGAACTCACGTTGCCGCGCGGATGGGAAGCGGGTGCGGTGCAGTTCCCGCGCCCGGACGTCGCGATGCATGACGACGAGGTTTTCTACGGCTACGACTCGCCGGTGCAGTACGTGGTGCCGGTGCGCCGCGTGCCGGATGCGCGGGATTCGGCGGCGTCACCCGGCGCCGCCGCCGCCGCGGATGGCGGCAGCGGTGCGACTCCGACGCCGTGGTCGATGCGCGCGCGCGTGATGGCGTGCAAGGAGCGCTGCGTGATGGCGGAGCTGTCGGCATCCGGGGAGACCGCCGCAGTCACCGATGCCGCCGAGCTGCCGGCCGGCCTCGTCGGCGCACCGCTCGGCGGGCGGGCGCTTCCCGACACCCCCGAGCGCGCAGGCGTGACCGCGAAGCTCAACGGCACGCGGCTCGTCGTCGAAGGCCCGGCGCACGGCCAGCCATCCGCGCGGTTCATCCCATGCGACGTTCCGGGAATGGAGATCGACCTGCCGCTCGGCCAGCCGGCCATCGAGGGCGCCCTCGCCGGCGGTCGGTTCCGCATCGAGTTGCCCCTGGGGCGCCTGGGGGCCGATCCGGCCGGCCCGGCCGTCGCGGGCCTCGTGCTTCTCGGCAATCGCCCCGGCGACCCCTGCGTTCGTCTGGCCGTGCCGCACGCGGCCCCGGCTCCCGCCCAGCCGCCCGAATCGGCCGCGCCCCGGCGGGCGAAGTGACTCCGGCGGCCTCCCGTCCACGCGCGCCTGGCGCATCGATCCCTCCAGGCACCGCCCGGACCCCCGGTTGGGGACCGAACCTCTCGGAGCAACCATGGACACCCTGAAGCTCATCGCCACCTGCGGCCTCGCCGCCGCGATCGCCGCCGGCGTCGCGACCGCCACCCCCATGCAGGACACCAAGGAGAAGGGCGACAAGGCCCAGAAGGCCGATGCCTCCGCCAAGATCGGCGCTCCCGCCCCCGCCTTCACCCTGAAGGACACCGCCGGCAAGGACGTCAGCCTCGCCGACTTCAAGGGCAAGGTCGTGGTGCTCGAGTGGATGAACCCGGACTGCCCGGTGTGCCGCGAGAAGATGGAGGACGGTTCCGTCGCCAAGATGATGGCCGACTCGAAGGCGATCGACCCGAACGTCGTCTTCCTCTTCATCAACTCGACGCACTACATGGCCGACAAGCCCGCGTCGAGCGGCGACTACCTCACGAAGAACAAGGTCCAGGCGGCCGCGCTCATCGACGGCGACGGCGCGGTCGGCAAGGCCTACGGCGCCAAGACCACGCCGCACTGCTACGTGATCGCCGCCGACGGCACGCTCGCCTACGACGGCGCGATCGACGACAAGGGCTCGACCAACTACGTCGTGTCCGCGGTCAAGGCGCTGAAGGAAGGCACGGCGGTGTCCCCGGCCACCACCAAGGCCTACGGCTGCAGCGTGAAGTACAAGAAGTGACCGAGCGCGGCTTCGGGGTGGGTCAGCCGACGTTCACCGGCATCACGACGTAGGTGAACTCCTGGCCCACCTTGAAGACGCCGGGCTTCTGCGGGCTGCGCATCTCGACCATCACCTGCTGGCCGTCGACGACCTTGAGGGCGTCGATGATGAAGGCCGGCTGGAAGCCGATCTCGATGGCGTCGCCCTGGTAGCCGGACATGGGCACGCGGATCTCCGCCTCGCCCATCTCCGGTGCCCGGCTGGAGACCACCAGCGTGTCGCCCTTGAAGGCGAAGCGGACACCCTTGGATTCCTCGTTGGTGAGGAGCGCGGCGCGGCGGATGGCCGCGGCGAGGTCGGTGGCGTCGAAGGTGACGCGCTTGTCCTGGTCCTTGGGGATCACGTCCTCGAACGGGGGGAAGGTGCCCTCGACGAGGCTGGTCACCAGCGTGCCGACGCCCTCGACCTGGAACGTGGCCTGGCCGTCGGACTTGCCGATCGTGACGTTCGAGTCGGGGTCGCCGAGCATCTTGACCAGGATGTTCAGGCTCTTGGAGGGGACGATCAGGGTCATGTCCCCGTCGCCCGAGCAGCCGCCGGCGGCCACCGCGAGGCGCTTGCCGTCGGTGCCGACGAGCCGGATGCGCTTGCCCTTGCGCTCCATGAGGACGCCGTTGATCGCGAAGCGCGCGTTCTCGACGGCGGTGGCGAAGAGGGTGCGGGCGATCAGGCGCCGCAGCGTCTCCGCGGTGACCTGGAACGCCGCGCCCGCCTGCGTCTCGCGCGCGGCGGGGTAGTCCTTCGGGTCGTAGCCGTAGATCTTGAAGGTGCTGCCGTCGCCGCGGACGGTGGCCACGTTGCGGTCGGTCTCGAGCGCGACGGTCGAGTCCTCGCAGGTGCGCACGATCTGCCCGAGCTTGTCGGCGGGGACGAGGGCCTCGCCCTCGGAGGCCACCTCGACGCCCTGCACGGTGAGGGCGAGCGAGATCTGGCCGTCGGTGGCGCGCAGCTGGAGCTCGCCGTCCTTGCCGACCAGCTTGAGGCAGGTGAGCACCGGGGTGGTCGTTCGCGAGGGCACGACGGCCGAGGCGAGGGCCAGGGCGTCGACGAGGGCGGTGCGGTCGCAGTTGACCTTGAGGCTTGCAGGCATGGTTCGTGGCTCCCGTGGCTTTCGGTCCGCGAGTGTAGCCCGTTGGCCGAGCACCCTGCGGCCCTGCGGCCGAACGGCATAGGATTGGGTGTCGATGGTCCAGCGAGTCCTCGCCGCCGTCCGGTCCCGCTACGGGATCACCGTGTTCTTCCTGTACCTCGCCGCCTTCGGCGTGGCATTCGTGGGCACGTTCACGCTGCCGCTGCTTGCGATCGGCATGGTGCTGGCGGCGATCTTCATGCTGGTGCCGGCGGTGCTCGTCGGGGACCTCGTCGGGGCGCTGAGCCGTGCGGCCAACCGGCCCTACATCCGCCGCGGGACGTGCCCCACGTGCCGCGCCGACCAGGGCGCCGCGTGGGAAGGCCCGGTCTACCGGTGCGCGTTCTGCGCGTCGGCGTTCGAGGAGGACGGCGACCCGCACGACGGGCCCGACACGGCCGTGCGCGAGGCCGCGCCCGCTACCGCGGGCCCGAATGGTGGTCGATGACCGCCGCGACGCCGGGAAGCATCGCCGCGTCGCCCACGAACACGATCATCTGCCCGTCCGGCAGCACCTCGAGCACGACGCGCATGCCGACGGCGACGACGCTGATTCCCTGCACCGCGCCGCCGCCCGAGGACACCACCGCCGCGACCAGGTCGCGCAGCAGGTGATGGTGCGCGGGCTCGATGGAGAGCGGGTCGCGCGTGTTCAGCTCGACCGTCGCCGCGGCGTCGATCTCGCGCCAGTGCTCGTGCGCGCTCATCGGCTTCGCAACCGCCTCGAACACGTGGCGCCAGCGGCCCACCGGGATCACGACCACCTCGGGAAGGCGCAGCTTGTGGACGATGCCCTCGACGATCGGGCCCATCTCGGCGCGCGGCACGCGCCGGATCGAGCCCGGAAGGTCGGCGACGCGGGGGTGGTCGTGCGCGGCCACGTCGAGCACCGCGACCGGCGTCGAGTCGTCGAGGTCGAGGTGGAGTTCCTCGGCCGCGCCATCGCTCGCCACGACGCCATGCTTCCTCAGCCGGGTCCAGGTCTGCTGGTGTTCGACGAATTCCACGGGGTGCTCCGGCGCTCGGTCGCGCCTGATCGACGGGATCAGGGTACCCGCCGGACGCCCCGTACCATGCATGCGTGCGCACCGTCCTAGTCGTCTGCACCGGAAACACATGCCGGTCGCCCATGGCGGAGGGCATCGCGCGGCAGCTCCTCGAATCGGGGAAGGTTCCCGGCCACGGGGGCGAGGTGTTCGTGGCCTCGGCGGGGTTGGCTGCCTGGGACGGCAGCCCTGTCAGTGCGGAGGCCATCGATGCCATGCGGCGGCGTGGGATCCGCTTCGACGGGCATTCCAAGCGCCTCACCCCCGAGATGATCCGCAAGGCGACGCTGGTGCTGGGCATGACCCGGTCGCACGTGGTAGGTGCCCGGGCGCTGGTGGCCGGGGAGCCGCACCAGGACAAGGTCCATGCCCTCGACTCCGCGGGCGACCTCGAGGACCCGATCGGCATGGGCCAGAACGCCTACGACTCGCTGGCCACGCGGCTCGAGCGCGTCCTGCCCGACCGGCTCTCCTCGCTGCTCTGACGGGCGTTCCGGGGTAGAGTCCGGGAGCGATGCGCGTCGCCGTCGGTTCAGATCACCGTGGGTTCCAGACCATGTCCTCCCTCGTGCAGCACCTGCGCGCGGACGGGCACGAGGTCGACCTGATCGCCGACTGCGGCGGCTCGAGCTGCGACTACCCGGACGTCGCCTACCAGGTGGCGCGTGCCGTGGCCGAGGGCCAGGCCGAGCGGGGCGTCCTGATGTGCGGCACCGGGATCGGCATGTGCATCGCCGCCAACAAGGTGAAGGGCGTGCTGGCGGCGCTGGCGCAGGACGAGCTGAGCGCGCAGCTGAGCCGCACGCACAACAACGCGAACGTCCTCTGCCTGAGCGCCGACCTCACCGGCACCACGCTTGCCAAGCGGATCGTCGACACGTTCATGAAGACGAACTTCGAGGGCGGCCGCCACGAGCGGCGCATCCGCAAGATCCACGAGATCGAGGAAGGCCACGCGCCGACGAGATAGGGTCCGGGGAAGCCCTGCACCCCTTATCGTCGCGGCTACGGCAACCGCCCGGACGCGCCATGGAACGCGTGCGAAAACGGCCCCGGGTTCCCCCGGACCCTATTTCGACTCGGTCTCGGCCCAGTCCGTGAGCAGCCGCACGCCCCAGCCGGTGGGGCCGGCGACGAACAGGTCGTTCGCGCCGTCGACGTTGCCCACGCCCGCGATGTCGACGTGCGCCCACGGCGTCTTCTCGCCGACGAAATGGCTCAGGAACGCGGCGCCCTGGATCGGGTGCGCGCTGCGCGCCGGGTTCGAGTTGATGAGGTCGGCGTGCTGGCCGCGCATGAAGTCGCGGTGATCCTTCCAGAGCGGCAGCCGCCACAGGCGCTCGCCGCTCTCCTCGCTCGCCGACTCGATCGCGCGCGTGAGCGCCTCGTCGTTGCAGAACCATCCCGCGCAGAAGTGCCCCAGTGCCACCACCACGCCCCCGGTCAGGGTGGCGACGTCGACGATGGCCGTCGCGCCGAGGTCCTGCTCGGCGTAGGTGAGCGCATCGGCCAGCACCAGGCGACCCTCGGCATCGGTGTTGGTGATCTCGACCGTCACGCCGTTGTACATGGTGATGATGTCGTCGGGGCGCATGCTGTCGCCCGAGACCATGTTCTCGGCGGCGGCGAGCAGGGCGTGCACCTCGATCGGCAGGTCGAGCTCGGCGATCGCCTGCATGGCCCCGAGCACGGCGCAGCCGCCCATCTTGTCGTACTTCATCCCCTTCATGCCGTTGTTCACCTTCAGGCTGTAGCCGCCGGTGTCGTAGGTAAGGGTCTTGCCGACGAGGACGAGCTTCTTGCCGCGCGCCGCGCGCGAGCGCCGGCGCGGCACGTGGGCGAGGTGGATCAGGCAGCCCTTCGACTCGCTGCCGTGGCCCACGGTGACCAGGCCGCCCATCCCCATGCGCTTGGCGCGCGCGTGGTCGATCACGGTGCACCTCAGGCCGTGCCTGCGCGCCATCGCGCGGGCCTGCTGCGCGACCCACGCCGGGTTGCAGATGTTCGGGGGCGTGGCGCCGATCGCGCGCGCGGTGTTCACGGCCTCGCCCATCACCAGGCCGCGCCGCATGCCGTCGCGGAAGTCGGCGTCCTTCGATTCGACCTTCAGCGTGCCGCCGCGCGGCTGCCTGCGGGTGGCCGCGCCGTCGAAGCGGTCGACGCGCCAGTTGGCGATCGCGAGCCCCTCGGCGAACGCGCGGCCGAGCGCCTCGACCTCGGCGCGCTTGCGCGGGAAGCCGGCGGAAAGGTCGACCAGGATCGCCTTGTCCTTGCGGCGGTCGAGCGCCTTGACGAGCTTCGCCGCGGCCGTGCGCACCGAGGCGGGCGTGACCGCGTCCGGCGCGCCGAGCCCGAGCAGCACGTGCGAGCGTCCGGCAGGCAGCACCTCGCCGTTGTCGCCGGCGAAGCCCGGGATGCGCAGTGCGTCCGCCACGGCGTCGACCTTGGCGTGCGTGGACGGCACCGTGCGGCCGTCGGACGTGACGCCGACGACGGTGACGTGCGAGGTGGCGGAGCCGATCGAGATGCTGCTGAACATGGGGCGCAAAGTGTAGGTCGGGCCGGCCGTCCTATCCTGCTCCCGTGGCTCCGTACGACGTCATCGTGATCGGCGGCGGGCACGCGGGCGTGGAGGCCGCGTGGGCCGCGGCGTCGGCGCTGGGCGACGGCGGGCGCGTCGCGCTGATCACGATGGACCCGACGCGCATCGGCGCGATGAGCTGCAACCCCGCGATCGGCGGGCTGGCGAAGGGCCAGATGGTCCGCGAGATGGACGCGCTCGGCGGCGTGATGGGTCGCGCGACCGACCACGCCGGCATCATGTTCAAGGTGCTGAACCGCTCGAAGGGCGCCGCGGTGCGCGGACCCCGTGCGCAGTGCGACAAGTACCACTATGCGGCCGAGGTGCAGCGGATCCTCTCCACCCAGCCGGCCATCGAGGTGATCGCCGGCACGGTGGACGACCTGCTGGTGGAGGACGGCCGGTGCGTCGGCGTGCGGCTGCCCGACGGCTGGTGCGACGTGCACGCGGATGCCGGCGCGGTGGAGTCGAACCTCGCCTGCGACCGCTTGGCGCGGCCGGTCTTCGCCCACCCGGGCGCGCCCCGGCCTGCCGCCGTGCTGCGCGCCGCGGCCGTCGTGCTCACCACCGGCACCTTCATGCGCGCCCTGATGCACACGGGCGATGCGCGCACCGAGGGCGGCCGCGTGGGCGAGGGAAGTGCCGTCGGGATCAGCGCCATGCTGCGGAGCCTGGGCTTCGAGCTTGGGCGCCTGAAGACCGGCACGCCGCCGCGCCTCGCACGTGCCTCGATCGAATGGGACGCACTGCCCCCGCAGGCGGGCGACGACCCGCCCGTGCCGTTCAGCGACCTGCCGGCTGCGTCGCTTGCGGCCGCGCGCTTCCCGGGACTGCCGCAGGTCGAGTGCCGGATGACGGCCACCACGCCGGCGATCCATGCGCTGATCCGCGGCAACCTGCACCGGGCGCCCATGTACAGCGGGCAGATCGAGGCCGAGTGCGGGCCGCGCTACTGCCCGAGCCTCGAGGACAAGGTGGTGCGCTTCGCCGAGCGCGACGCGCACCAGGTGTTCCTGGAACCCGAGAGCCTCTTCACCGACGAGGTCTACTGCAACGGCATCAGCACCAGCCTGCCGGCCGAGGTGCAGC